>DASQAY010000366.1:0-6470 GCA_035635515.1 Candidatus Eiseniibacteriota bacterium
GGTCGCCATAGGAAAAGCCGCCCGGCAGGATCACGGCGTCGAACTCCGACAGGTCGGACTCGCGATGATCGACGTAGCGGGCGGACTGGCCCAGCACGGTGGTCAGCGCATGCATGCAGTCGCGGTCGCTCCAGGTCCCCGGGAACACGACGATGCCCCACTTCACGGCGCCACCGTCTCTCGAACCGGCGCGAGCTCGATCCGGTAGTCCTCGATCACGGCGTTGGCCAGCAGCGTGCGCGCCATGTCGTCGAGGCGGGCCAGCGCCGTGTCGCGATCCGGGCTCTCCAGGGTGAGCACCAGGTACTTGCCCGAACGCACGTCCTGCACGCCCTCAAAGCCCAGGGATCGCAGGCCCTGGCGAATGGTCAGCCCCTGCGGATCGTTGACTACTGCCTTGGGGGTGACAAAGACCTCGGCGCGAAACGTCATTGGGTGAGCAGCTCCAGGGCGGCCAGGTAGCGCGACCGCGTCCCGTCCACTACCGCCTCCGGCAGGGCCGGCCCGGGCGGCCGCTTGTCCCAGCTGAGCGTCTCCAGGTAGTCGCGGACAAACTGCTTGTCGTAGGAGGGTTGGGCGCCGCCCGGCCGGTAGCGGGCCAGGTCCCAGTAGCGCGAGGAGTCGGGGGTGAACAGCTCGTCGATGAGGATCAACTGACCGTCGCGCCAGCCGAACTCGAGCTTGGTATCGGCCAGAATCAGCCCCCTTGACTCGGCATGGACCACCGCGGACCGGTAGAGCAACAGGCTGGCTCGCTCCAGGCGTGCCGCCAGCTCCCCACCAACCCGGTCCGCCAGGTCGCGACGGGAGATGTTCTCGTCATGCCCGGTCTGGGCCTTGGTCGCGGGGGTGAAGATGGGCTCGGGCAGGCGGTCGCTTTCCCGCAAGCCCGCCGGCAGGCGCTCCCCGGCGATGCCACCGGTCTTGAGGTAATCCTTCCAGCCCGATCCCGAGAGGTAGCCGCGCACCACGCATTCAAAGGGGACGGGGTTCGCGCGGAGCACGCGCATCGCCCGATCCGGCAGGTCGGGCTGGCTGGCCAGGAGCTCCGCCGGGATGGCCAGCACCGGGGCGACGTGATTGGGGACGATACCGGCGGTCCGGCCGAACCAGAACGCCGACAGCTGCGTTAACACATGCCCCTTGTCGGGGATCGGCGTGGGAAGGACGACGTCGAAGGCCGAGACCCGGTCGGTCGCGACCATCAGGAGTTCGCCCCCGCCCAACTCATAGGTGTCGCGCACCTTGCCCCGCGCCAGCAGCGGCAGGGGCAGGGTGGTCTCGACGGTGGCCAGGGTCATAGTGTCCCGAGTCGGAGGTTCGTTGCGAAAGTCGCGGCCCCGGCGGCCGGTGCCAAGGAAGGGGTGGCGGGAGGAGGAGCGCACCCAGTGGTGCGTGACGACGAATCGCCGGGCCCCCTGACGCCGGCATCAGCGCCGCAGGCGCCCGGCCGCCCGGGCCGATGAATTTCCAATGGATCTCTAACTCGGGACACTATAGGCCCACCCGTTCGTACGTCACGCGCACATTGCGCAGGTAGTACGCCGGATCGAACAGCGTGCTCAGCTCGTCGGGCGTCAGGCGCTCGCGGACCTCGGGTGCCTGGGCGATCACCTCGCGAAACTGCTGCCCATCGTCCAGCGCCCGATGCGCCGCCCGTTGCACGATGCGATACGCCTGGTCGCGGTCCATGCCATGTTCCACCAGCGCCAGCAGGACGCGCTGGGAAAACACAATGCCGCCGCCTTGCAGGAGGTTTCGGTGCATGCGCTGGCGATCGACGGTCAGCCCGTCCACCACCTGGGTCATGAGCCGCAGCATGTAGTCCAAGACCAGGCAGGCATCGGGAAAGACAATCCGCTCAGCGGAGGAGTGGCTGATGTCGCGCTCGTGCCACAGGGCCTGGTTCTCCAGGGCCACCAGGGCGTAGCCGCGTAGCGTGCGGGCCAGCCCGCAGATGCGCTCGCTGAGCACCGGGTTGCGCTTGTGGGGCATGGCCGATGACCCCTTCTGCTCCTCGCCGAAGGGCTCTCGCACCTCCGCCACCTCACTGCTCTGCCAGTGCCGGATGTCCGTCGCGAACTTATCGAGCGATCCGGCGACCACCGCCAGGGCGGCCAGGAACGCGGCGTGCCGGTCGCGGGCGATCACCTGGGTCGTCACCGGCGCGACCTGCAGGCCGAGCCGCGCACAGACGAACTCTTCGACCCGGGGGTCGACGGTGGCATGGGTGCCCACCGCGCCACTGAGCTTGCCCACCCGAATCTCCTCGCGCGCGCGCTCGACGCGCGCCCGAGCGCGGCCCAGCTCATCCAGCCAGCCCGCCAGCACGAAGCCCAGCGAGAGCGGCTCGGCGTGCATGCCGTGAGTTCGGCCCACCATCAGCGTGTCCCGCTCAGCGGTGGCCCGGCGCCGAACCGCCTCGTGCAGCCCGGCCAGGTCACGCAGCAGGACGTCAGCGGCCCGGGTCAGCTGGACGGCCAGCGCCGTGTCCAGTACATCAGAGGAGGTGAGCCCCCGGTGCAGGTAGCGCGCGTCATCGCCCAGGGGCTCCGAGACCGCGCCCAGAAATGCCAGCAGGTCATGTCCCACGCGGGCCTCGAGGGCGTCGATCCGGGCCGGATCCACGGTAGCCCGGCGCAGGCGAGGAATAGCGTCGGGTGGTACCTCGCCCAGCTGGGCCCATCCCTCGGCCGCCAGCAACTCGATCTCGAGCCACAGCAAGAACTTTGCTTCTGGCTCGAAGATCGCGCTCATCTCGGGATGAGCGTACCGAGGAATCAAACGGCGGCTAGTCTCCTTTCAGGTGGCGGCCGTCGTGGATGGAGGCATTATACCGACCCAACCGGCCGCACCCCCATCGGGTTTTCGGCACCCGGGCCAGTCGTCGGCATGGTCCGCCGTCGGGAGCCAGCGCCCAGACTGGCGCCGGCTGGTACATTGGCCGAGCGTAACCATTGAGCGGCCCCTCCCGTTCCCCAGAACAGCAGGCGCCCCGTTGAGAGGGCGATGATGCCGGGCGGATCCGAAGACGAACGGGACCTTGTCGACCGTGCCAAGCGCAACCCGGAGGCGTTCGGGGCCTTGTACGACCGGTATTTCACGCAGATCTACCGGTTCGCCTATTCGCGCGTCCGCGACCAATCGCTGGCGGAGGACCTAACCTCGGAGGTGTTTTTCAAAGCGCTGCGCAACATCAATCGCTACACGTACGCGGGACATCCATTCTCGTCCTGGCTCTATCAGATCGCGCTCAACGCGGTGGCCGATCATTACCGGGGCCAGCGCGGCGAGCTGGAGCTGGAGGATGCCACCTCGGGCGGCACGCCCAGCGGCGCGGTGGTGGACGAGGTCGTCCGCCGGGACCGCAGCCGCCGGATCTGGTCGGCCATCGACCAGCTCCCCAAGCAGCAGCGGGCCGCGCTGATCCTGAAGTTTGCCGAGGACCGCAAGATCGACGAGATCGCCCAGATCCTGGGCAAGAGCTCGGGCGCGGTGAAGCTGCTGCTCCACCGGGGCGTGGAGCGGCTGCGCAAGGAGTTGCCGCCGCTGGAAGCGGAAGCGGAGGTCGGTTTTGAACCCGGATCCTGAGCTCGAGGAGCTGTTCCCCAGCGGCGCCCACTGGGAGGTGGTCGATCTGATCCAGGCATCGCGGCCGGCCCAGCCGCCCCTCGATCCGTACTTCCGCAACCACCTGCGCATGAAGCTGATGGCGCAGGCCCGCCGGACCATGTCGCCGCGGTCGCAGCCCCGATGGTTTGCCTGGCCGCGGACCCCCCTGCTCGCCACCGCCGCGGCGGCCGCCGCCGTGGTCCTGACCGTGGGCGTGTACAACGCCCTGCACCAGGCACCGCCCTCGGTGGCCGTCGTACCGCCGGGCATCGGCTTGATCCGGACGGCGGAGCCGATCAGGATCGCGTTCACCGGACCGGTGGACAAGAATGCCGTCGCCCAGTCGGTGAGGATCGAGCCGGCCACCCTGTACACCACGCGCTGGGATGGGCAGACGCTGGTGATCATCCCGCTGCACCCGCTGGCATCCAACACCGGCTACACCGTCAAGCTGGTGCCCCAGACCGCTCCGGCCCCGAACACGGTCGCCGCCACCGCGGCGCCGCCGGTGGTGGTCCGATTCGTGACCACGCCGGCCGCCGTGTCGCCGGTGGTGCCCCCGTCGTTCCGCAGCGACAACCTGACCTTCTTCGGCGAGGTATCCATCGCCGACCCCGGCGCGGTCACCAGTGCCAGCTGGACGCCCGACGGCCAGGCGCTGATCGTGACCCGCACGGTCGCCGAGACCGTCACCCCCTCGGCGTCCACCGCGGCCCTCCCGCAGGTCGTCCCCGAGGTCTGGTCGATGACGCCGCAAGGCACCCTCGTCCGCCGCCTGGCGACGCGGGCCACCCTGCCGGCCGTGGCCCCCGACGGTCGTCACCTGGCCTTCTGGCGGCACGACCGTCCCGACCAGTCCAGCCTCTGGGTCAGCGCCTTCGAGGACGACGGCACCCACGCGACCCAGGTCGCCACCGTTGGCGGCCTGCCCAACCGGCCCGCCACCTGGGTCGGGAGCGACCGGCTGGCCTACGGCGACGGGGGCACCCTACGGCTGGTGGATCTTCAGGGCACCCCGCCTCCGCTCACCGTCGCGATCACGCCGGGGGCCGCCGCTGCGGCCATCAATGACGGCCGCTTCCTGGCGACCGCGACCGCGGATGGAGCGACGCTCTTCGACGTGGCGACCGGCCAGTCGAAGGTGGTCTCCGCCGGGACGGCCACCACCTTTGCGTGGTCGTCCGATGGACGGCTGGCCTTCATCCTGTCAGCCGCATCCGGGCCCCAGCTCTGGGTGGCGGCCCCGGACGGGCTCAAACAGATCGCCGCGTCGAGCACTGGCGACCGGTGGTCCGACATCAGCTGGTCGCCCGATTCCAGCTCGCTGCTGGTGGCCAGCCGGGGCGCGTCGGCCGACGCCCAGCCGAGCGCGTTCTTCGTGAATGCCGACGGCAGTGGGAAGCCCGTTGCCTTCGCTGCCCAGGACCGCGAGTACACGACGCCCCGCTGGTCCCCGGATGGCAGCAGCATCGTCTTCTTGCGAGGGGATGAGACCGGTCGGGCCCGGCTCTGGATCGCCACCGTCCGGATCGGCCAGCTGTCGGCGGCCGACGCCGCGCAGCTCGACGCCGTGCACGTGGTCACCAGGTTCCTGGACTCCCGGCAACGGGGCAACCTCGCCGACGCCCAGGCCGACCTTGGCCCGCAGGCCCTCGCCACCTACCAGAATGGGAACCTGCCGCTGGTCACCGCCCCGGGTGATCCGTCCATTGCCCGCTCCTACGTGTTCGGCGTCCAGCTGGTGAGCCCCGACCGGTTCCTGGTCACCGTGCGCATCGTCCTGGCGGACCCCAAGACCCGGCAGGAGATCCGGTTCTTTGAGGAGCACCTGACGGTGGTCCGCCACGGGGAGCGGTTCCTGATCGATGCCGTGCAGCCCGGGATCACCACCATCATTGGCCAGGGGCCGAGCGTGGTCTCGGTCCATGTGCAATCCGCCCCGTCGCACCAGCAGGTGACCGTCAAGTTCGACGCCGACCTGGCCGCGGCGACCGTCTCCCGCGAGTCGATTTACCTGCGGGACAGCAGCGGCCAGCGCACGGACCCGACCGATTTCCAGTTCGACCCCAACACGCGCACCGTCACCATCATGGCCAAGCTCCACCAGGGCAAGTACACGCTGGTGGTCACCACCGGCGTCACCGACGTCAACGGCCACGCGGCGGCCCAGGAGTATGACTACACCGTCGTCATCGGCAGCGGAAACGACTAGCCGGTCTAGCCTTTCTCTTCGCTGACCGCGACAATCGCCCCGATGGCGGCCGCCACCTCGGGGCTGCCGTAGAAGGCCTCGAAGGGCGAATGCTCGGCCGTAAACGACCGGACGCGTTCGAGGAGGGCGGGATGCTCCTGGATGAAGTAGGTGGTGATTCGGCCCGCCTGGAAGTCCGGCTCTTGCAGGAGCGATCGGTGGAAGGGGATGGTCGTGGCCGGCCCGGTCAGCACGAATTCCTGCAAGGCGCGGCGGCCGCGGGCGATCGCCTGCTGGCGGTCCGCCCCCCAAACGATGAGCTTGACCAGCAGCGGGTCGAAGTGGGGCGAAACCTCGAGGTGGGGATGGATGCCAGAGTCCACCCGAACGCCCGGGCCGCCCGGGGGCCCGTAGCGGCGGATGGGCTTCGGCGACGGGAGGAAGTTGCGTAGCGGATCCTCGGCGTTGATCCGGAACTCGATGGCGTGACCGCGTGAGGCCGGCACCCCATCCGCCGAGAGCGATTCGCCACGCGCAATCCGGATCTGCTCCCGCACCAGGTCCATGCCCAGCACCATCTCGGTGATCGGATGCTCCACCTGGAGGCGGGTATTCATTTCGAGGAAGTAGAACTGGCCGCCGGAGAAGATGAACTCGATGGTGCCGG
>DASQAY010000367.1:0-9949 GCA_035635515.1 Candidatus Eiseniibacteriota bacterium
CCGGGTTGGGCGCCAGCCGCGGCCCGCAGGTGCGTCAGGGCGGTGGGGTAGTCGCGTTTGTCGCGATAGAAGTTGCCCCAGTTCCGCTCCACCTCCGCCTTTTCATAGGCGGTGGTGGCCAGCGAAGCGGCCGTCTTCAGCTCGGTCTGGGCGTCGGCATAGTTGCCCAGGTCGGCGAGCGCCTCGCCGTAGAAGGAGTGCGCCAGCGACGAGTGACCGGCGATCCTCACCGCCACCCCGCCGGTCTGCGCCGCGGCGCTGACCTGGTTGTTCCAGTCCTGAACGCGGGTGAGGACGGTCAGGGCGTAGCCGTCCTGGGGCGCCAGGCTGGAGGCGGCCGTCGCCTCCTTCAGGGCATCGGCCTGTTTGAGCTGGTAGTTCAAGAGCAGGGCGTAGCCGGCGTGCGGCTGGGGGTCCCGAGGGTGGTCACGGATGAGTTGCTGGAATTGGGCGGCGGCCGCCGCGTAGCGGTTGTGGAACATCAGGTCCAGCGCCGTCTCCACGGTGGGACCGGTGTGGCGAGGAACCGGCGTGCACGCCGTCACCAGCCCGGCGATGAGGATGGGCGCCAGCCGTCTCACAAATTCAGTGTATCGACCACTCCCCGCGCCACCTTCACCGAACCGTTGCGGCCGCGTCAGCGATCGTGAACAGGACTTCGATAGACCCTCACGCGACCGTCACCTAGACTCCCACCGTGACCGACCAGCCACGGGGCGTGTCGTCCTCCGGGCCGCGGCGGCCACGCAGTTCCCGGCTTCGCCTCCTGCCGGGCGGGAGCGTCAGCCCCGAGCCCTCCTTTCGCCTCCTGACCCAGATCAGCGCCGCCCTCAGCACCTCTCTGGACCTGGACCAGACGCTGCGAGACACGCTGGAGCGGCTCAACGCCACCATCGCCTTCGACGCGGCCACCGTCTTCTTGCTGGACGATGGCGGGCGAGAGCTCAAAGTCAAGGCTGCCATTGGGGTTCCGGTGTCGCTGGCCGAGCTGACCAGCTTCAAGGTTGGAGAGGGCGTGGTCGGCTGGGTGGTGCAGCATGCCACGACGGCGCTGATCGCCAACTCGGCGGTGGACGCGCGCTACAAGTCCACCGGGCTGGCCCGCCCGGCGCGGACCGTCCTGGCGGCCCCCCTCCGGACCGCCACCGGGGTGCTGGGCGCGCTGGTGCTGGTGCGGCCGGTGGCGGAGCCCTTCGGGCCAGATCACCAGCGCCTGGTGGAAGCCGTCGCGGGCCAGGCCGCGGTCGCCATCGAACATTCGCGGCTCTTCGAGACCGAGCGGGCGTCGCGCCGCCGCGCGGAAGCCCTGCTGGAGGCGGCCCAAGCTTGCAGCGAGGCCGTGACCGTGCCGGAATTGCTGCAGCGGGCCGTTAAACGGGTGGCCGTGACCATGCGAGCCCGCGGCGCCGCCATCTTCCTCCCCGACGAAGACCTGGCCACCATCGCAGGAGTCTTCGAGGGCGGCGACGAGCCGACCTCGATCCTGCAGGGGCTGGTCAAGCAGCGGATTGATGCCTTTCCGCTGGGCCGGGCGCTGCGCGACGCGCACGACCCCATCGTGGTTGACGCTGCGGACCGTCGTGACCTGATCCCCGAAGGGGTCTGGTCCCGGCTGGCAGCCCGCCAGCTGGCCATTGTTCCGATCCGCTGGCAGGACCAGTTGCTGGCCGCGATGGTGGTCGGGTTCGCACCGGGAGCCGACGCCGGCCCGGCTGAGGTTGAACTGCTCAACGAGGTGGGTCGCCAGGTGGCCCTGGGGATGGAGCGGCTTCGGCTGCAGGGTCGCGTCCAGGAGCAGGTCAACCAGATGGCCGTGGTGGGCGAGCGAAACCGCATCGCCCGCGACCTGCACGACGGGATCGTCCAGTATGTGTACGCCCTCGGGCTGAACCTCGAACATGCGCGCGACCTGCTCCAGGCCGATCCGCCGGCGGCGGCCACTATCCTCACCCAGTCCGTGGAGCAGGTGAACCATGTGCTGTCCGAGATGCGGACGTTCATCTACCAGCTGCGGCCGATCATCATGCGGGAGAAGGAGATCGGCCAGTGGATCGCAGACCTGTGCCGCCAATTCCAGCAGGCCACCGCCATCGACGTGGTGACCCAGATCGGCAAAACCGGGGGGCGGGAGCTGTCGCCCGAGATCTCCATTGCGCTCTTCCGGATCATCCAGGAGACGCTGGCCAACATTTACAAGCACGCCAGCGCCCGCACCGCCACCCTGCTCCTCGAGTTCCAGCCGGAAGGCGTCCGCCTTCGGATCGCGGACGACGGCATCGGATTTGACCCAGCCCGGCGAGGCGCGCCTGAGATCGGGCGCGGCCACGGCCTGGCCAACATCGAGGAGCGCGTGCGCGACCTCAATGGGACGGTCAGCGTGGACAGCGCCCCCGGTCACGGCAGCCGGCTGGAGGCGGTGATTCCCTACCGATGAGTGAACTGCCCGAGATCAAGCTGCTGATCGCAGACGACCACGAGATGGTCCGCCTGGGCCTGCGATCGTTGCTGGAGTCGAACCCCCGGATCCGGGTAGTCGGGGAGGCCACCTCCCCCCAGCACGCCGTCTACCAGACCTCGCTCCTGCGGCCGGACGTCGTCCTGCTGGATGTCCGGATGCCCGGGGGCAGCGGGATTGATGCCTGCCGCGAGATCCTGGGCCGCAACCTGGGGGCCCGGGTGATCATGCTCACGTCCTTTGCCGACGAGGACGCCGTTTACGAATCGATCATGGCCGGGGCTTCGGGCTACCTGCTCAAGGAGATCGACAAGAAGGCCCTCATCGATGCCGTCGTGTCGGTCTACGAAGGCCGGTCGTTGCTAGACCCGGAAGTGACCCGCAAGGTCCTGGAACGGATCCGCAAGATGGCGGCCGCCTCGGATGACGTGGAGAAGGCCGCCCTGTCGGAGCAGGAGAAGCGGGTCCTCCGGCTGGCCGCCCACGGGAAGACCAACAAGCAGATTGCGGCCGACCTGTTCCTGTCGGACAAGACGGTCAAGCACCACGTCTCCAACATCCTGAGCAAGCTCAACCTGACTTCGCGGGCCCAGGCCGCGGTTTGGGCTACCCAGCACGGCTTGCTGGACGAGCCCGAGAAGAAGGCCAGCTAGCCACTTTCAAGCTCAGAACATGCGCGGGGGGCAGATCCCCCACCTCTCTGGGGATGCCTCCCCCAGCAGGCGCACCGGCGCCGCGTAGATCGCAGCGCCTGCCCGCCGCTCCCCCTGCGCGTTCGGCAGCGTCAAGCCACGCTCGCCACGGCTCGCTCGGCGGGCTTGACCCTGCCGGATCGGCGTGCTGTGCACACCGATCCCCCCTCGGCCGAAAGGCCGGTGCGCGGGGGGCAGATCCCCCGCGTTGCGGCGTCCTTTGGGCTTGTAGAGGTTGATCGGATACCCCCTCCCCAGCCCTCCCCGCAAGGGGGAGGGAGAAATCTGAGGCGGCCGAAAGGCCGACCCGAATAAGGTTGGCCCCCTCGCCGCACTCGCGGCGGTCGCCAGATTCCGTTACGGGGCGCGTTGCTTTTGGCGGGAGAAGCCTGCGCCATGGGCCGTTCGGCAGCGAAGCCGGGCCGGACGGCAGATAGAGCAGGGGGCAGGCGCAGGCTACTCTCGCATAACGTTCCCTGCGGGACGAAGTTCCGGAGGTTTGCATGCTGCTGGTCGACAAGGTCAACAAGGGGAAGCACCCCGAGAAGCCCCAGGGCTCGGGGGAGCCCGGGAGCGCGCCTGGCCTGAGCAGCCTGACCGTCAAGCCGAGCGCCCTGGCCGGACGGGTAGCCGATCTCGACAAGATCAAGCGGACCATCCACGAGCGCCTGCTGACCTCGATGGGTGTCGACGTCGACAGCCGGCCGGCCGACGTCCGGAAGAAGATCGCCGAACTGGTCGAGGTGTACTGCGAAGAGGCCAAGCTCCGGCTCCCCAAGGTCGATCGGGAAGAGCTGGCCGAGATCATCGGCCACGATGTGCTCGGGCTCGGTCCGCTGGAACAGCTCCTGGAAGACCCGGAGGTCAGCGAGATCATGGTCAACGGGCCGAAGACGATCTTCATCGAGCGCCGTGGCCGGATCGCGCAGGCGGAGCAGACTTTCCAGGACGAGGTCCAGCTGCGCCGGGTGATCGACCGGATCGTCTCCAGCATCGGGCGCCGGGTCGATGAGTCGCACCCCATGGTGGACGCCCGCCTGGCGGACGGCTCGCGCGTCAACATCGTCATCGCGCCGCTGGCGGTATCGGGATCGAGCGTCACCATCCGGAAGTTCTCTCGGGTGCCCTACCGCGTCGATGACCTGGTCACCTTCGGGACGCTGAACCACGAGATGGCGAACTTCATCCGCGCCTGCGTCCGCGCCCGGGTCAGCCTGGTGGTCAGCGGCGGCACCGGCTCCGGGAAGACGACCACCCTCAACGTGCTCTCCAACTTCATCCCGGACAACGAACGGATTGTCACGGTCGAGGACACCGCGGAGCTCCAGCTGCGCCATCGCAACCTCGTCGCGCTGGAAGGTCGCAGCGCCAACGTGGAGGGCAAGGGCCTGGTCAGCATCCGCGACCTGGTCGTGAATGCTCTCCGGATGCGTCCCGATCGCATCATCGTCGGGGAGTGCCGGTCCGGGGAGACCCTGGACATGCTGCAGGCAATGAACACCGGCCACGACGGCAGCATGACCACTGTGCATGCGAACAGCCCGAAGGACGCGATCAACCGGATCGAGACGATGGTGATCATGAGCAGCTCCGATATGCCTCTCCAGGCGATCCGGGAGCAAATTGTGGGCGGCATCACCCTCCTGGTCCATCAGGCGCGGCTGCGCGATGGCCGCCGCTGCGTGACGCACATCTCGGAGATCACCGGCATCGAATCGGGCCGCGTCATCGTCCAGGACATCTGTCGCTTTGAGCAGACCGGACTGGACGCCGAAGGCAACGTGCTGGGCGCCTTCCGCTTCACGGGCGTGGTCCCCAAACTCTTGCCGTCCCTCAAGGCCAACGGCGAAGAAATCCCCCTCGAGACATTCGGTCGGAGCGGCCTGCAGGTCATCGAGGGCCGCCGCCCACCGGTGTCGTCCGCGGTGCCCGCAGCCGCCGAGGAGTAGCCATGCCGGGTGGGTTTTTCCCGTGGCGGCGGAAGCCGGCGCCCGGACCGCCAGTGCCGCCACCCAAGGCCCCTGCGCGGGCCGCGGCCTCAGAGGACCTCTCCCAGCTGCAGGCCCGGCTGAAAGTCGCCCAGGCCGGGCGTCGCCAGGTACGCCAGGAACTGGACGCCCTGACCAGAGCCAAGCGCGAATCCGACCAGGCCCTGGCCGGCAGCCAGCAGAAGGTCACCGGCCTGGCGGCCGAGGTCCAGCGGCTTACGGACGTCACCAAGGGCCTCGAATCGCAACTGGCGGCCAGCCATACCTCCTTCGTCCAGCACGCTGCCCGAGTGCAGGAGCTGGAAACCCTGATTCCGCAGTACGCCACGCTGCGGGCGGCCTATGAAGCGGTGGACCGCGAGCGTCAGTCGCTCAGCCGGCGGGTAGCCGATTTAGCCACCAGCCGGGACGGGCTGCAGGCGGAGCGTGACCGGTTGGCTGCCGACGTGGCGTCCGCTCATGCCACGCTGGCCGCCCGGGATACGCAGATCGCGGCCTTGGGGAGTGCCGAGGACCAGTGGAAGCAAATGATCGCCCAGCTCACCCAGGAGACCGCCAACCAGAAGACCAACCTGGCCGGCATGCAGGCCAAGCTGGCGCGTCTCTCGGCGCTGGAGGCCGAGCATGCTCGGTTGAAAATCGAGTACGACGCGGTCGATGCCCGCTGCGACGTGGCGCGAGCCCAGCTGGCCGAGGTGGAGCACGCGCTGGAGACCTCCCAGGCGACCATTAAAGCCGCCCAGCGCCTGTCGACCGCGGTCGAGTGGCGGGCCGCCCTGGATAGCATCCTGGACGCCGCCTCGGAGCTGGTGCGCTTCGAGCGCGGGACGCTGGCGTTGGCGGACAGCGTGCATGAGACCCTGAAGATCGAGGCCGCCCGCAACAGTCCCATCGACGTCAGCCAGATGTCGCGCTTCAAGGTCGGGGAGGGGATTGCCGGGTGGGCCCTTTCGCATCGCCAGCCGGTGCTGGTGCGCGACAGCCGCAACGATCCGCGCTTCAAGGTCAGCGATCCCTCGCACCAACCGCGGTCGTTCATCGCCGTCCCGCTGCTGGAGGGCAACGATGGCCTCGGGGTTCTGACCCTGGTCCGGTCGGCCAACGACCCGTTCACTGAAGAAGACCTGAAGAACCTGGCCCGAGTTGGAAGCGACGCCGCCCGGGCGTTGACCAACGCCCGGCTGGTCGACTTCCTCAAGCAGCGCCAGGCTGAGCTGACCACACTGGTCCGAAAGACCGGAGACCTGTTCGCGGCGACCGAAGTCAAAGATGCGGTGGCCATCATCTGTCGCAGCGCCTGCGAACTGGCTGGCGGCAGCGCCGCCCTGGTGGCGTTGCAGGACAGCAAAGGCCAGCTGGAAGTGGTCGGCTCCCAGAACATCCCCGCCGAGGTCCTCAGGGACCGAATCGCGTGGAGCCAACCGGCGGCCCTGGACGTGATCCGCTCCGGCCAGCCATGGATGGCGACCATGAAGGAGATCCTGCCGACCGGCCTGTTCGAACGGGCGGAGGCCGCCGGGATGCGCCTTTTGGCATCGATCCCGTGCACGACCGCGCCGGCTACCCCGTCCACCGAGACCGAACTGCTGCAGCGGTCGGAGCCCGGCGGGGACCCCGACCAGCAAACGGCAATCATCGGGGTCATTCACGTCTATCGGAGCACGCTCGACCCATTCTCCCCCGCCCAGCTCGAACAGCTCCAGCGGTTTGCGGATCAGGCCGCTGCGGCGCTCAAGCTGGTGCGCCGGGAGGAACGGATCAGGACCCAGCTGCAGACCACCGCCTCCGTCAATACCAGGCTGATGGGGCGCGAACGCTACATCCAGCAGCTCCAGTTTCGGATCGCCGAGCTGGAACGGGAGCTCGGGCGGTACAGGGCAGCATGAACGGATTCAGATGGTGGTCGCCTCGCCGCCGCCGGCTCGAGTCCCGCCGGGCATTCGACCAGGCGCTGGACCGCGAGGTGAACCGGGCCGGCCGCGGCCACCACGCGCTGGCGCTGCTGATGCTGGAGCTCCAGCCGAGCTCGCGCGGCACGCTGGAGTCCAACCGTCGGGTGGCTCGCGAAGCGGTCGGTCATGTGGGAGCGCGGCTGATGGACCAGACCTTTGACCTGGGGGATGGACTGGTGGCGCTCCTGTGCCCATACGCCACCGCCTATGGCGCGGAGAACACGATTGCAGCCCGGCTGCGCGCGGGCCTGACCGGAACGGCCGCCGGCCCGGTCAGCGTCAGCGTCGGAATCGCGGCCTACCCGGCCGATGCCAGCCAGGCCCGTGAATTGGAAGAGCGGGCGCGCGCTGCCTGGGCCGCCGCCCGGCAACGCGGCGGAGGCGTCGTCGCCTGGCACGAGCTGCGGGCCACTTCCAGCCGGCCTGAGGATGCCTGGCTCTCGCTGGCGCTGGGTGACCTGCGCATGTTCGAGTCGATTCGGGCCTACCTGGAGGACGGCAGCCGGGTGGGCGAGATGTCCGAGCGTCAGCGCATGGGCGACCGGTTGGCGGGCGCCCTGGCCCTGACGGAGGTCGAGCGGCACGCCCTGCAGGCGGCGCTGCTCCTCTACGACCTCGGCCGGATCGGGGTCCTGGACGCCATCTGGCAAAAAGCTGGGCCCCTCTCTCCGGACGAGCGCCAGGCCATGGAAGCGCATCCCGTGATCGGTGCCTCACTGCTGCGCGACCACGCCGCCGCGGCGCCCCTGCTGCCCATGGTCCTCTACCACCACGAGCGTTTCGACGGCAGCGGTTATCCGGAAGGGCTGAGCGGCCCGGCGATCCCGCTCCTGGCCCGCGCGGTGGCGGTGGTTGACGCCTACCTGGCCATGCTCAACGACCGGCCCCACCGTCCCCGGCTCAGCCGCTCCGAGGCGCTCACCGAGTTGTGGCGGGGGGCGGGCAGCCAGTGGGATCCGCGCATGGTGGAGGCGCTCGCCGGGTCGCTCTGACTGACTCGGGGGGCTGACGCGTCGCCGCGCCTGCCCGCCGCTCCCCCTGGGCTGGTCGGGTTGATCGGCTCGCTCCGCCGCTTGTAGAACCGTACGAGACCCCCTCCCCTACCCCTCCCCGCAAGGGGGAGGGAGAAAATTGAGTTCGCCAAGCTCGACTTCTTAGCAAGCTATGGCACAAATGTTCCGTCTTGTCGTTGGTGCCGAAACCTGGTATGCTATTTGTTGCTGTCCAGGAATGGGCGGCTTTTTTTGTGCCCGCCGCAGGGTCGATCGGGCCCAGCTCGTTACCATTGCTCGGCGCCCCCGTTAGCAGGGGAAGCTGAGATGGTACGGCGCAAACCGGGAATCCCGGTCGGTCGGATCGTGTTCATGAGCCTGGCCGGCTTTGCCCTGTTGTTCTGCGCCCTGGCAGCATTTGCCTACATCCGCTTCACGTTCTTCCTGAAGCAGGTGGCGCCCAACGCCGACATCAGGCAGATCCTCGGCCTCGTGGAGCAGCCCCACACGGCCGAGGCCGCCCAGCACCTGGGACGAGTCAACTTCCTGCTCCTTGGATACGGGGGAGCCGGCCACGACGGTGCGTACCTGACGGACAGCATGATGGTCGTGTCCGCCCAGACCGACACCCACCAGCTGGCCATGATCTCGATCCCCCGCGACCTGTGGATCAGCATCCCCACCAACCGCTACGGGCTCTACTGGACCACCAAGATCAACGGTGCCTATACGATCGGCGTCGATGACAGCACTTTTCCCTACAAGGACGCCCGCTTCACCGGACCGCTGGGCGGCGGCAATCTCTCGAGCGAGATGGTCCACCGGGTGACGGGGCTCCCCGTCCAATACTGGATCGCGGTCGACTTCGACGGGTTTCGCAAAGTCGTGGATTCGGTGGGCGGCATCGATCTCAACGTGCCCCAGGTCCTGGACGACTCGTATTACCCGGCCGGCGAGACCACCGGCTACATGCACATCCATTTCAACGCCGGGTGGCAGCACATGAATGGGGAGCAGGCTCTCGAGTACGCCCGCTCCCGGGAGACGACCTCCGACTTCGACCGCTCGCGGCGGCAGCAGCTGATCCTGCTCGCCGTCCGGCGCAAGGTCCTGAGCATCGACGGGATCCCCAAGCTCTTCGGACTCATGAACGCGCTGCAGGCTCACGTCCGTACCAACATGGACCTGGCGACGCTGCGCAAGTTCGCCGAGACGGTGGGCCGCCTGGAGGACACCCACGCCGCGCGAGTCTCGATCGACAACACCAACTTCCTCTACACCGCGCACAGCGAGGACGGGCAGTACATCCTGCTCCCCTACGACGTGGCCTACGCCGGCCTGCACCACTACCT
Source organism: Candidatus Eiseniibacteriota bacterium (assembly GCA_035635515.1). Taxonomy (GTDB): domain Bacteria; phylum Chloroflexota; class Dormibacteria; order CF-121; family CF-121; genus CF-121. The sequence goes on from DASQAY010000367.1 coordinate 9,432, forward strand.
GGATCAGGTCTTCGCCGACCCCGAGGTGCCCGTCGAGGGCGCTACCGTCCAGTTCGTCAACGGGACAGACAATTACGGCCTCGCCAGCCGATCGATGGCCGACCTGCTCACCCAGCTCTGGTCGTGGGCAGGTGTCAAGACGATCGCCCCGGCCGACGCCGCCCGGCGCGCTTACGTCCAGTCCGAAGTGCACGACTACTCGAACGGAACAGCCCCCGACACCGTCGCCTTCCTGGCGGCCTTCTTCAGTGCCCGGATCATCACCGAGCCCGGGCCGTCCCCGTCAGGGGCGGGCGTGGTCGTCATCGTGGGGAGCGCCTTCGCCCGGAGCTTCATCCCCTATCTGCCGCCGCCGCCACCGCCGGCGGCGACCCCTGCTCTCAGTCCCACGGCGAGTGCGACGCCACGGCCGATCGGTCCTTAGGCCTTAGCCCGAATCCGGGCTTAGTCCGCGGCGCCGCGGCGGCGGCGTTGCGCGGCCGTGAGTCGCCCCAGGAAGGTGTCCAGGATCCGCCGTG
>DASQAY010000368.1:0-2121 GCA_035635515.1 Candidatus Eiseniibacteriota bacterium
AGCTTGCCGGGCAGGGTGGGCGATGCCGAGGGCGTGTCGGACGTGGCAATCAGCGGCGGCCAGTTCGTGGCGCAGGCGCCGGTGCAGGCTACCTTGGCCGACGTGTCGGGGGTGAAGTAGTAGAGCGTCAGCCCCTTCGGATTCTTCAACACCGTCACCGATCTCCCGGCCACTGTGATGCTGGCGGTGGTGATGTCCGGCGCCGCGGCCGGCGACGCGGTCGGGTTTCCCCCGGGCGAAGCCGTGGTTCCACCACAGGCGGCCAGTGTCAGTCCAGCGACCAGCAGAGCTGGCCAGATCAAACGTTTCATTGGTGGATGGCACCTCCCATTCTCTAGAAGATACGCCGACCGGTTACGGGGTGACCCGGATGCTTCCATGCGTCGAGGTATCGGCGTCGAAATCGGGACTGAGGTCCCAGCGGAACGTGTTGTCACCCGGTGCGGCCGACGGTAGAACGGCGAGTTCCATGGCAAAAGTGACCGTCCCCCCGGCGGGAATCGCCTCCACCGGGTGGCAGTTGAGCCCATAGCCTTCTTTGCCGAGCAATTGGTGACCCATGCCTCCCGATTCGAAGTAACTGGGACAGGCGGAGCCGAACGTGACCGGCTCGCCGGTGATGTTGCGGAGGGTGACCGTATAGCGGAGCCGCTCACCGGCGCGCACGTGCGCCGGGGCGGATAGTGTCGCGACCAACCGATGGGGCACCGGCGGAGGCGGCGGCTGGAAGCCCTGGAAGGGCGAGACCTGGATCCGGCTGTTGCACGGGGCTAGAGGCCGAACGTCTCCGCCAACCGCAACCGTGAGCTCGGTTGAATCCCCCGGCAAGCGGATGGCAATCGCACCGGCTGCGGGGGCCTGGTTGGGACAGCTCTGGGTCGTCTCGTCGAAGGTCTGCCACTCCACGCTCAGTGCCGCCCTGCCAGGCTCGCCATTAGAGGAAGCCACGTCATCCGTGTGCGCTGCCAGCAGGACCGGGGTGGCTGGCAATCGAGTTATGGGCTGGTAGGTGATGGCGATCTGCTGCCCCCGGACATTGAGCAGGCGAATCCCCGGAAGGCCGGACAGTAGGCAGGCGACGTCACTCCGGTTGCCAAGCCAGATTGCGGTGCCGACCACGCCACCGCCAATCCCCACCGTGCCCCGGTAGCTCACGACCAGATCGCTTCCGCGGCAGGGAAGCGTGCCGGCCGGGATAACGGTGGGGGGCGATGTCGGAAAAACAGGCGGGCCGGCCTCCAGCGGCAACCAGGGAACCGGGGTGGGCATGGCCGAGCCGCCACCCACCGGGCGCGTCGCGGCACAGGCGGCCAGCAGCAAGACCACCGAGAGCGTGGTCGCCAGGCGAGCGAGCATCCTGATGTAAACAACGGCCACTGCCGTTCGGCGTTACATCCTGTGGCAAACGATCAGACGCGGCTCGTGCCGCGCCTGATCTTGCTTACGCGCCGACGCTATGACGGGCTATGGCCGCTGGGCGGTAGCTGTCACGGGACCCCTTGTGACTGGCTGCCGCCGCTCGCGTCGCGAATAGTCGAGCGCCAGTAGCAGTGCCAGCAGAATCATGAGCAGGAGCAGCGACCAGCCGATTAACGCTTGCGAGATCAAGCCCACGGGAGTCATGATGTGCGGCGCTGGCCCGAAGCCGTTGCCGCTCCCTGACGCCTGGTTCGTACCGCCAGCCTGGCCGCTGCCCGACCCCGAGGTGCCGGCACCCTGGGATCCACCTGTTCCGGTGCCCCCGGCGGTGGTCGCCTGACCACTCTGGCCGGTCAACTGGCCGCTCCCAGCGGTCCCGGTCCCCGATGTCCCTCCTGTCCCGGACGTCCCTCCGATCGGCCGCGGGGTGTCGACCATGTACCCATGGCTAACTGACGTCCCGGGGATCGGACTTCCGTCGTTGAGTGGCACGAAGCCCCACACCATGTGGGTGCCGATCGTCGCACCGGCGGGTGGCGCGGTTGTCAGCGTCGCCGCGCAGGTGGCATCGGTGAAGGCCTGCCCCAGCGACTTCCCGCCGCTTGGCGGTGCGCCGTCCCAGTAGAAGGACACGGCCTGCCCCGCTGCCGATTGGCAGGGGCTTATCTGGTAGGTAGCCGTGAACTTGTCGCTCGGTGCGCC
>DASQAY010000369.1:0-4606 GCA_035635515.1 Candidatus Eiseniibacteriota bacterium
CCAGCTCCGACCAGGCCTACGAGACCGGCAAGCACGACTGCTCCAGTTCGACCGTGCACTCTATACGTCAAAACGGAGGCGGACCGTTAAAGTTCCGGCTGCCGAACGGCGTCTGGGCCATGCCTAAAGACCCCTCCCTACCCTGCCCCTCAGGGGAGGGAAATTGTCTGGCTACTACTGCGGCCGTCTTCCTCTTGAAAACGGATGAAATTGCCCGAAGTTCTATCTTTCTGGCCTGCTGATCTCCGTGGAATGGCGGCCTCCCAACACGCGTCGCGCCCGTCCCAGCTCCCAGGCGAAACGTCCCATTGGCAGGACCGTCCCGGAGGTCTAAGAGTGAAAGTGAAGGTGACTCTACGTGAGCGTGGATCCCGACGATGGTCAGGCGATGTTCGAGCTCCAGCTTGAGCTCCACGCTCGGGTGACTGGGGGCAGGCCACCCATCACAGCCGACGAGCTCCTCGAGATCCATTGGCTCCTGGAGAAACCCGCCGGCGACCTGAAAAGCCTTGTGGAGCTCGGCACCTAATAGGGGAGTTCGTCTTCTTCCATGCCGAAGTGGTGGCCGACTTCGTGGCGGACCGTCTCTTCGATCAGCTCGGCCAGCTCCTCCCTGCTCCCCGAAACGTTCTCGTGGTTGAGCTGATAGAGGACGATCCGCTCCGGCAGGCCGCGCTCCAGCGCGGTGGCGCCCTCGTAGAGGCCGAGCAGGTCCGGATCCTCGCCCGCTCGGACCGCGCGGAGCCGCGGGAGCGGCTCCACCACGATCAGGGTGTTGTCCAGGAACTGGTGGAATTCCGCCGGAATCCGGGCCAACGCGGCCGCCGCCATCCGCTCGAACTGGTCCGGATCCACGCGGAACGGCCGGGCGTAATGTTCCGGATCGAGGTCAGCCGCACCGGCGAACGCCTCCTCGGCATCCGGCCGCTGCAGCCAGATCCGAATGCGTCCCAGCAAATGCAGCGCCGCCCCGTCGGGCCCCAGGCTGCGGAGCCGCTCCGCGGTCTCGACGGCCGATGGCAACTCGCCCGTCCGATATTGCAGGTACGCGACCAGGTGTAACCAACCTGTATCGGCGGGCAACGGGCGCCCGAGGAGCGCCGCCAGGGCGTCCGCAAAGTGGCCCTCGAGCAGCGCCATTCCGCGCTCGTGTTCGCCGGCGCGCACCGCCGCCAGGGCGTCCGCGATCCGCTGTTCCAGCGACGGTCGACGCCGCAACCAGCTCGTCACAGCAAGCCTGCTTTGGGCCGCCCGTTACATCGGCAATGGGTCAGCAGACGGCGATGAATGCCCATGACTTCGAGCGCCACGTGCTCAAACGGCTGGCCGCGGTACGGCCCGGCTGGCGCATTCGCAAGGGGCCCGAGCCTTTCCAGCTGACCATCCAGCGCACCCACGACACCGACCTGCGCTTCAACCTTGATAGTTTCTACCAGGAGTACCGGGAACAGCCGGACGCCCTCGACCGCCTGTTCGCGGGGCGGATCCGGCGGCTGGACCAGGAGTGCGCGGCGGAGGCGCCTTTTGGAGCCCCGCTGATCATGCCCGTGCTCAAGCCCGCCAGCTTCCTGGAAAGCGCTGGAGGCCCCGTCGTCTACCGGCGGACCATCGCCGACCTGGTGGTGACCTACGCCGCCGACTATCCGCAAGGGATGCGCTATCTGCTGCCCCAGGACCTGGCCGCCTGGGGGGTGGGCCGGGACCACATCGAGATGGTGGCCCTGAGCAACCTGGCGCTCATGTTCCGCTCCGGGATGAAGTTCACCGGCCTGGAGACCGAGCACACGGCCCAGCCGCGCATGCTGATGCTCAGCTACGTTGACCCCCGGCCCTATGGCGCCTCGCTCCTGATGCTGCCCGAGGTCTGGGCCTGGCTGGAGGAAATGCTGGACGACACCCCGGTCCTGGGGGTCCCCGAGCGCGGCTCGCTGATAGCCACTGGCGAAGGCGCCCACCTGATCAGCCGGGCCCGCCGCGAGGTGGACGAGGCGTTTCGCCAGTCGGCGTACCCGGTGTCGGCCAATCTCTTCTGCGTGGTCGACGGGCGTATCCGCACCTATAGCGGGTAGTACGCGCGCTGGCCCCCGCGGGGCTGCAGTACCAGGGCCAGCAGGAAGCCGCTGGCGAAGCCGCCGACGTGGGCGAAGAACGCCACGCCGCTGGTGGCGCTGCTCGAGAGGAAGATATTCAGCACCTGGAGCCCAATCCAGTAGCCGATGAACAGCCAGGCGCGCAGCGTCACCACGAAGAAGGGGATGATCAGGGTCAGCACCCTCGCCGTGGGAAAGAACAGCACGTAAGCGGCCAGCACGCCGGAGATGGCGCCGCTGGCTCCCAGCCCGTAGGCAGTCGAGGTGGGGTCCGAGTAGACCTGGACCAGGCTGCCCACGATCCCGGAGACGACGTACAGCAAGGCAAAGCGGAGGGTGCCAAGCCGATCCTCGACGTTGTTGCCAAAGATCCAGAGGAAGAGCATGTTGCCGCCCACGTGGAGCACGCTCTCGTGCAAGAACATAGCGGTGAAGAGGCGCTCATATCCGTGGCCGGCCGCGATCTGGCTGGGCTGGAACGCATACTGCTGGACCACGGCCTCGCTGATGATGCCGCCCTGCTGGGTGAGCAAGAAGATGACGATGTTGGCCGCCAGCAGGAAGTAGGTGAGGATGGCCACCCTGGATGTGGGGTTGATGTCCTTGAGCGGGATCATGGCGCGACCCGGCGGGCCAGCAGGCCCGCGTCGTCCAGCAATGAGCGCACCGTCGCCACATCGGGCGCGGCCAGCGGCCGGAGTGGGCCGCGGGGGGGACCGTGGTCGAATCCCTGCAGCTGGAGCGCCACCTTGAGCCCAGGGATGCCAAAGCGGGCGGTCAGGGCAGGGCCGACCGGCGCGATGCGCGCCAGGAGCCGCGCGGCCGCAGACCGATCGCCGCCCAGCATCGCGGTCCGGATCCGGGCGCAGGCCTGGGGCGCCACGTTGGCCAGGGCGGCGATGCCGCCATCGGCGCCTGCGTCGATGGCTTGCATCAGCTGCTCGCCGGCGCCGGCCAGCACCACGAAGTCGGCGCCCATCGCCGCTCGGATTCGGCGGATCCGCTCCAGGTCGCCCGACGAATCCTTGATCCCGACCACGTTGGCATGCGCCGCCAGGGCCGGGACCCACTCCGCCGGGAGGTCGAAGCCGCTGTAGACCGGGATGTTGTAGATCAGGATGGGGATCGAACTCGCGTCGGCCACCGCCCGGTAGTGGGCGGCCAGCGCCTCGGGCGTGATATCGCGTCGGTAGTAGGAGGGGGTGATGACCAGCGCGGCCTCCGCGCCGGCGGCGGCGGCGGCGCGGGTCAGCCCGATGGTGGCCCGCGTGCCATTGACCCCCGTGCCGGCGATCAAGCGAAGGGGCTTGGGCAGCGAGCTGCGCACGGCGGTGATCCAGTGGAGCCGCTCCCGGTCGTCGAGCAGGGGGGCCTCACCGTTGGAGCCCAGCACCACCACCCCGTCCAGGCCGGACTCCGCCAGGTGCTCGAAGAATCCCGGGACGGGCCCGGCCAGCGCGCCATCGGCCGCGAACGGCGTCGCCACCGGTGGGAAGACGCCCCGCAGCCAGGCCGGCCCCATGGCCCCAGTCTATCGGCGCTCGACCTCTACCCTAAGGACGTGAGTCGGCGCCGGAGACCGATCTTCTTTAGGGTCAGCGAGCCAACCTCCGCGTCGCTGGCCAACTTCGTGGTGGCCAACCTGGTCCTGGCCGGGCTGTTTGCCATCGGGTTCTTCCTCAGCCGTGACCAGCGCAATGGGAGCCTGTTCCTCGTCGTCGCCCTCATCTGCCTGGGCGTGGGCGTCGTCTTCGCGGCGGTGGCCGGCCTGGAGCAAGTCGGGACCGCTCTGCTGCGCCGCTCGGGCCGGTCGGGACGCGAGGCCGCGGTGGCCGGGCTGCTGGCGATCTGCGTGGTGGTGCCCTGGTCGGTGGCGATCCGGGCGGCCCGCGCCGCCGAAGTCCCTGGCTGGAAGAATCCCGTTGCCTGGGTGGTGGTGCTCGCCATCGGCGTGTCCTTTCTGACGCGAAACCGGCGCTGGATGGTCCCTGGACTGGCGGTCAGCGGCGTCGCGCTGGTCGGGTGGCTGGTCTGGGTGTCCCTGCAGCTCACCGGGTCCGGATTCACCACCCTGGCGTTTCCATTCCTGCCGATCGATCTGCTCGGGTTCGGGTGGTACGCGGCGGTGGCCGCCTTGGTGGTCGTCGTCGACGCCCTGGCGACCGAAATGGCCGATGACCCGGCCCCCAGGGCGGAGGACGTCTGGCCGTTTGCCGTGATCCCCGGCCTCGGCCTCGCCCGGCTGGGCCTGGTGGCCCGGGGCCGCGTGTGGCTCATCGGAGCGGCCCTCCTCGTCATCCTGATCCAGGGCGATGCCTATGCGCCCCAGCAATTTGCCTTCTTTGGGGCGGCGGGTGGACTGCCCGACCCCCGGTCCCGGCTCCCGGCCGCAGCCGCGGCGGCGGCTTTGGTAGTCCTGTACGCGGCCAGCCTCTGGGATACGCACCGCATGCTGCAACGGATGCGCCGGCAAGCCGCCAAGCTGCAGGTGCTCCGGGGAGGCCCGCGGGAAGACT
>DASQAY010000370.1:0-6989 GCA_035635515.1 Candidatus Eiseniibacteriota bacterium
GAATTGCAGCGCCGCTTCCTCGATCTCCCGGTCGCTCGCTCGGCTGTCGCCTCGTCTCAGGGTCTTAATGCTTCGACACATGACCCTTAGATTAGCTACCCCGGATTCGGGCTAAGGAAAGATGCCGGCCTTGAAGTCGGCGAGAATCTCATTCGCCGCCCGGGCTCCCTCTTCGGCTCCCCCCTCCATGAAGCCCTGAAAGTTGATGGAGCAGTGCTCGCCGGCAAAGTGGCACTTACCGGTTACCGGATCGGGCTGCCGAGCTTTCTCGTAGCCGCTGAACCCCGTGTACTGACCCACCTTCCAGTACGAGTACGATCCCAGCAAGAACGGGTTCGCGAGGGGCACATCCAGCGTCGCCCTCCCGTTCCACAACCTGCTGATGCCTGGGAACACCGGCTCGAGCTGCTTGAGGAAGGTCCTGGCAAACCCGGCCACCACTTGCGGGTCACTCGGATTCCCGCTAAAGGAGGCGAGGGGCACGCCTCCACCCGTGTAGTCCACCAGGATCCCGGTGGGGCCGTCCTGGCCTCGGGTGACATCCCACGTGTTCTGGTAACCGGTGTCGGCATAGGTGGTCCCGGTGCTGATTCCCCAGGGACCGGGCTGGTTCCAGAGCCTGGAATCAAACTGCAGCTGCAGCTTGCAGTTCTTGCCGTAGCCCAGCTGTTGAATCGCCGTTTGCTTGAGGCTGGTAAAGCCGGCTACCCGGTAGGCCGCGTCGCTGCCCAGCAGCGTCCGGAGAACGGAGAAGGGGATGGCCATGATCACGCGGTCGGCGACGACGGTCGATGTGCCTCCGCTGCGCTTCAGGGTCAACCCGTACGTGCCGTCGGTGTTCAGCACGATCCCCGCGAGGGACGTATTCAGCTGCAGACTGCCTGCCGGCAGGGCGGCCGCGATCGCCGTCGGCAGCCGCTGGTTTCCACCCAGCATGTGATAGCGCTCATCGGAAGCCCCGAAGATCCGGAAGTTGCCCGGGATTGGCTGGAATCCAAGCAAGTAGATCAAGTTCAGGGAACTCTGCTCGGTGGTGACATTGCCGTACTCGATGTTGTAGGCCACATCGAGCAGTTGGCCCATGCTCGATGCGTGGCCGTCCGGGACCCGGCTCTCGATCCAATCGAAGATGCTGAGGTGGTCGAGCGCGTATCCTGCCGGCGTGAAGCTGTTGTAAAGCGTCGGGAAGGGCGCTGATCCCAGATCATTCTTGATGCTGGCCCACACCGGATTGAAATCGATGTTGGCCTGCTCGCGGGTGTAGTACTGGTGAAAGAAGTGATACGTCTCGGTCGACTGGTTCGGCTCGGCGGCCCGCAGATCGGTGATCGGGATGCCGAAGCGCTTGGCCAGTCCCAAGATGGTCTTGTGTCGCGTGTCGATCAGCTCGCCGCAATGCTCGCTGGTCTGGCCGTTCAGCCAGGAGGTGGTGTCCGAATGCATGCGCCCACCGGCGTGGTCGGATGCCTCGTAGACAGTCGACGGGATGCCCGCGTCGCTCAGCGTCAGGGCGGCGTTCAGGCCCGCAATCCCCCCGCCCAGGATGGCAATCCGAGGCCCCGATCCGGCAAAGACCGGGATCTGGCCGGCCAGGGCGGCGCCCGCCAGAGCGGCGCCACCCGCCTTGAGCACGTCTCGCCGGGTCACCAGGCCCTGCCGGCGCTCTGACTGCACCTGGTTCACCGTCCGCCCGGTCGCCTCGGCTTCGGCAAAATCCTGATAAAGCTGCTGGAATCGTCGCGCCAAAGGTGTACGCGCCATCCCTCCCTCCTGGCGGCTGACCGAAATTCCTGTGAAGCCCGCCGCTGTTTCGGTAAACGTACATGAGGTAGCGCGGCGGAGCAAGGGGACCGACCAAATTGACAAATAGGCGAAGCGTGGCTTAGCGTTGCCAGACCGCTCCGTCCAGCGGAAGAGGAGGGACGATCTCGAGCTTGCTGCAACCGACCGCGTATCCGCCTGCCCAGCCCCAGCGCCGGGGAGGTCAACCCGCGTCCGCCCCGGTCCAGGCGGCCGTCCGGCTGGAGCACGTGCGCAAGACCTTTGGCGAGGTCGTGGCCGTGGCGGGCGTCGATCTGGAAATCCGACAGGGCGAATTCTTCTCGCTGCTGGGCCCGTCCGGCTGCGGCAAGACTACCTGCCTGCGGATGATCGCCGGCTTCGAGGAGCCGTCCGCCGGCCGCATCCTGCTACAGGGGCAGGATGTCTCCCGCCTCCCGGCCTACGAGCGGGATGTGAACACGGTCTTCCAGGACTACGCCCTCTTCCCGCACATGACGGTGTACGACAACGTCGAGTACGGGCTCAAGGTCAAGGGGATCGGCGCCAGCGAGCGGCGACGCCGGGTGGCCGACGCGCTGGCCATGATGCGGCTGGATCGGCTGGAGCGGCGCAAGCCCGGCGAGCTCTCTGGCGGTCAGCGCCAACGGGTGGCGCTGGCGCGGGCCCTCATCAATCAGCCGCGGGTCCTGCTGCTCGACGAGCCGCTGGGCGCGCTCGATCTCAAGCTGCGCCAGACCATGCAGATCGAGTTGAAGACGCTCCAGGAGCGGCTCTCTATGACCTTTCTCTACGTGACCCATGACCAGGAGGAGGCGCTCACCATGAGCGATCGCCTGGCCGTCATGAACCAGGGCCGTGTCGAGCAGGTGGGCACGCCAGCCGAGGTTTACGAGAACCCGGCCACCGGATTCGTCGCCGGGTTCGTGGGCGCTTCGAACGTGCTGGCCGGGGACGCGGCCCGCGCCGTTACCGGCAGCGCGGCGGCCTTCACCATCCGGCCGGAGAAGATCCGGCTGGCGCCCCTGGACGAGACGCCCACCGTGAGCGAGTCGACTGCGATCGGCGTGGTGCGGGAGGTCGTCTACGTGGGCGCCTTCACCCGCTACACCGTGGACCTCGAAGGCGGAGGCGAGCTGGTGGTGATGCAACAGAACCTGACCATGTCGTCAATGGAGGTGCTGCAGGCCCGGGGCCAGCGCGTTCGGCTGATCTGGGAGCGGCAACACAATCGAGCGATCGCGCAGACCGCGGAAAGCGTGCAGGGGGAACAGGACAAGAGGGAGGAAGAACGATGAAGCGACCTTTCGCATTACCCGTTTTCGCCGGATTGATGGTGATGCTCGCCGCTTGCGGTGGGACTGCCAGCGTCGCGCCGACCAGCAACCTGCCGCAGAGCATCGGGCCGGCCGAGAACAAGCTCAACCTGATTGCCTGGACCGGGTATGTCGAAAGCGGCAAATCCGACCCCAAGGTGGACTGGGTCACGCCCTTCCAGAACCAGACCGGTTGCACGATTAACGTCAAGTTCGCCGACACCTCGGACGAGATGGTCACCCTGATGCGGCAGGGTGGCGGCACCGTCTGGGACGGCGTCTCCGCGTCGGGTGACGCCACCAACCGGCTGATCGCCCACGGCGACGTGGCCGAGGTGAACGTCAACCTGATACCCGACTTCAAGGATGTGATCACGTCGCTGAAGGCCCCCAAGCACAACACGATCAACGGCCACCACTACGGGGTGCCATACATGTACGGCGCCAACGTCCTGATGTACAACACGCAGAAGGTGACGCCGGCACCCACCAGCTGGGACATCACCTGGGAGACCAGTTCGCCCTATAAGGGAAAGATTGCGGCCTATGACAGCCCCATCTTCATCGCCGACGCTGCCCTGTACCTCAAGGCCCACAAGCCAGATCTCAAGATCACCGACGTGTACGAGCTCACCGCCGCTCAGCTCGACGCCGCGATCACCCTGCTGAAGCAGCAGAAACCGATGATCAAGAAGTACTGGGCCGCCACCACGGATGAGACCGATCCCTTCAGCAGTGGGGACATGGTGGTGGGCACGGCCTGGCCCTACCAGGTCAGCTTCCTGAAGGGCGAGAACAAGCCGGTGGCCGCGATTGTGCCGAGCGAAGGCGCAACCGGCTGGGCCGATACCTGGATGATGTCGTCTCACGCCCTCCATCCGAACTGCATGTACTTGTGGATGAAGTGGACGGAGCAGTCGAGCATCCAGGACCAGGTCGCCGAGTTCTACGGCGCGACGCCCAGCAACACCAAGGCCTGTGACCTGCTCCGGACGCACATCGGCGCCTCAGCCGACGCCGACTACCACTGCGGCGACGACGCCTTCCTGAAGAACATCGCCCTCTGGAAGACGCCCCTGCAGGCGTGCGGCGACAGCCGCGGCAACACCTGCACCGACTATTCCGTGTGGGCCCAGCGCTGGCAGGAGGTCCGTGGCGCCTAGCCAACCCCACTCATTGATCCGACAGGCCGGGGTCTTCCTCTACCGGTTCCCCGGCCTGCGGCTTGCCTTGCTGCTGGTGCCGCCGCTGGTCTGGATGGTCGTGGTCTACCTGCTGGCCCTCGCCTTTCTCTTCCTGACCGCCTTCTGGCGGCAGGACCCGGTGACCTCGGCCATCATCCAGGCCTGGGGGTTCCAGAACTTCCAGTCCCTGTGGGCCGTGGACGTCTACCGGACCATCGCGCTGCGCACGGCCGGGATGGCGCTGGCGGTCACCGTCACCGACGTCATCCTGGCCATCCCCATCGCCTACTACGCGGCCCGGATCGCCAGCCCGCGGGTACGCACCTTCCTGCTGCTCTCCATGGTGCTGCCGCTCTGGTCCAGCTACCTGGTTCGGGTCTACGCCTGGCGGGTCATCCTCTCCAGCGACGGCCTCCTCAATTGGTCGCTGCACAAGGTCCACCTGGGCTCCGTGAACCTGGGCTTCTCCAACTGGAGCCTCTGGATCGTCTTTTGCTACCTGTGGCTGCCGTACGTCTTGCTGCCCATCTTCGCTGCGCTGCAGCGGATCCCCAACTCCCTGATCGAGGCCTCCACCGACCTGGGCGCCCGGTGGTTCACCACCCTGCGCCGGGTGATCCTCCCGGTCGCGCTGCCGGGGATCGTAGCCGGATCGATCTTCGCCTTCTCCCTGACGCTGGGCGACTACATCGCCCCCAACCTGGTCGGCGACACGGAGTTCATCGGCAACGTCATCTACCAGAGCGTGGGGATTGCCAATAACATCCCGTTCGCGGCCGCCTATGCCATCGTCCCAGCCGTGATCGTCGCCATCTATCTGTTGATCGCTCGCCAGCTGAAGGCATTCGAGGCCCTGTGAGCGTCCGGCAACGCGTGATCGAGCCGCGGTCCGTTCAGGTCGGGATGCGCGTCGTCACCGCCCTGGTCCTCCTGTTCCTCTACGTGCCGCTGCTCGTCATCTTTGTGTACGCCTTCAATCCCGAGCGGTCGCAGGCCTGGCCGCTGCCCGGCCTCTCCACCCGCTGGTTCGTCGCCACCTGGAACAACCTGGAGGTGCGCAGCGCGCTGGTCACCTCCCTGAAGGCCGGCCTGGGGGCAACGTCCATCGCCTTGGTGCTCGGCTCGCTGGCGGCCTTCGCCATCCACCGGTTCCGCTTCTTCGGCCGGGAAGCGATCTCGTTCTTCCTCATCCTGCCGCTCGCCCTGCCCGGCATCGTGACCGGCATGGCCCTCAACTCGGCCATCAACATCGGCGGCCAGGTGATCGGCCTGTCCTTCAGCTTGTGGACGATCATCATCGGGCATGCCACCTTCTGCGTGGTGGTGGTCTACAACAACGTGATCGCCCGACTGCGGCGGACCTCGGGCTCCCTGGTGGAAGCGTCGATGGACCTGGGGGCCGACGGCTGGCAGACCTTCCGCTTTGTGATCCTGCCCAACATCTCGACCGCCCTGCTCGCCGGCGGGCTGCTGGCCTTCGCCCTGTCCTTCGACGAGATCATCGTCACCAACTTCACGTCCGGCTCCGAGATCACGCTCCCCAAGTGGATCTTCAACAACCTGCGGCTGCCCAACCAGCGTCCAGTCGTGAATGTGGTGGCCAGCGTGGTGATCCTGGCGAGCTTCATCCCGGTGTACGTCGCCCAGCGACTCACCCAGGAACAGCCCGCGCGGGCGGTGCCGCAACCCGAGGCCGAGCCGGCCCTCCCGGCAACGACTTCCCCTCCCCCCCAGGGGGAGGGCAGGGTGGGGGTGGCTGTGTCGTGACCCTCGGACCTCGCTCGCAGTCCCTCCAGCAGGAGCGCGAGAAGTATGTCCCGCGCGGCATGGCGTCGACCATGCCAGGCTTCGCCGCGGCCGGCCAGGGTGCCATCCTCACCGACGTCGACGGCCGGACGTACATCGACTTCGCCACCGGGATCAGCGTCCTCAACCTGGGACACAACCACCCGAAGGTGCTGGCCGCCATGCGCCAGCAGCTCGAGGCCCTGGTCCACTCGGGCGCGCCGGTCATGATGCCCGAGGTCTACGTGCGGCTAGCGCGGCGCCTCTGCGAGATCACCCCCGGATCCTTCGCCAAGAAGGCGCTGCTCCTCAACAGCGGAGCCGAGGCCATTGAAAACGCGGTCAAGATCGTGCGCCAGGCGACCGGGCGTCCGGCCATCATCAGCTTCCACAACTCGTTCCACGGCCGGACGCTGCTCAGCATGAGCCTCACCGGCAAGGTCTCCCCCTATAAGCAGAACTTCGGCCCTTACGCGCCCGAGATCTACCAGGTGCCCTACCCGTACGAGTACCGAAGGCCGGCGGGGATGAGCGCGGAGAGCCTGGGCGGCACGACGGTGGCGGCGGTGCGCGACCTGTTCCGCACCACGGTCCCGGCCGAGCGGGTGGCGGGCGTCCTGGTCGAACCGGTGCAGGGCGAAGGCGGGTTTGTGGTGCCGCCCCCCGATTTCCTGCCGGCCCTGGCCAGGCTGTGCCGCGAGTCGGCGGTGCCCCTGATCGTGGACGAGGTCCAGACCGGTTTCGGCCGCACGGGTCGCATGTTCGCGATCGAGCACAGCCAGATCGAGCCCGACCTGATCGTGCTGGCCAAGACGCTCGGGGGCGGGCTGCCCTTGGCGGCGGTAGTGGGCCGCGCCGAGTTGATGGATGCGACCGCGCCGGGCGGCCTGGGGGGAACCTTCGGCGGCAACCCGGTGGCCTGCGC
>DASQAY010000371.1:0-2338 GCA_035635515.1 Candidatus Eiseniibacteriota bacterium
CAGCGGGGCCGCCACCGGACTGGCCCAGGACGCTGTGAGCGCGTCCGACCGGATGGGGACGATGCAGAGGGCCAGCACGCTGGCGCCGATGAGCACCGACCGGGCCGGCGGATCGATCCGCCAGCGCGAATCGATCACCCCACGCAGCCGCCCGATCCCCAGCATCTAGCCAGGAATCGTAACAGGCCGCGGGGGTCATTTCTTGCTTCAGTGAGCGCCAAAAAGCTCGGATCTACCGGTCGGGCGCCGCAGATCGGGATGCGGGGCGTGCCGAGCCGAAGGAGGCGACGAGCACGTGAAGGAGCGCATCCGTCGATGCGTGACTGAACGCGCGCAGGAGACGACGCCCGGATCGGCCGCATCCGCGCCCGAGATGCTAGGTCGATCCGGTGGATCCGAGCTAGGCGGCCCTGCGTGCCGGTCAACCCCCAATATTCAGGGGCCGCCGCTGAGTCCGTAGGGCAGGTAGCGATCAGGCCCCGTCTGGACAAAGACCTCCATCGTGCAGACGTTCGTGTGATAGGCGGCGCGCACAGCGGGCGGCATGACGTTGGCCACGATGGGTGACCCCGACGGCGCGGAGCCAATGCGGGTCAACCCATGCTGGCCATTCTGGGCAAGGAAAGCCTGGACGCCGGCCAGTGGCTTTTCCGACGTCGCCGGGTAGTACCTGCGCCCGCACCAATCCACCCGGGGTGGAGGTCCGGTGGTGTAGAACGTCCCGAATGCCACCCGGTTGTGAATGGCCGTCGCCGCCACAGGGACGCTGACCACCACGACCAGGGCCGCAGCGAGCGCGACGAGCCATCCGGCTCGGCTCGATGAGGTCAGCAGCCGAAGGGCAGCAGGTTCCCGTTGCTGTCCAGGTGAACGCCTTCGAGGTGGATGTTGGCGATGGCCTGGTTGGGGGCGCCGCTGGGAGTCCACTGGTCGATCCACTCGTAGGGCACGCCGTCCAGAAAATTGAGCGTGCGTGGCTGGCCAGTGCAGCTTTGCGAGCTGAGCAGCCCACCCGGGGTCCAGGTGCCCAGCATGCCATTGGCCGACCGGGCCCACCCCGTCCCGTCGGAGGAACAGAACGCGCAGTTGGGCGACGAGTAGGTGAGGTAGAGGTAGGGGCCGGCCCGGAAGACGCTGGGCGACTCGACGCTGGTCAAGGCTCCGATCCGGGATTTGCCGACGCCTTTGACGCCGTTGGTCCACCAGACATCGAGTTGCTCCACGCTCAGCGTCTGATCCGCCATGGTGCCGACGATGTAGACGCCGTTGGCGCCGTCGTTGACGAGGTCGAAGTCCCCGTTGCCATAGACGGTCCAAAGGTTCGGCTTGTGGACGGACCCACGCGGTCCTGCGCCCGGCCCGCACGGCCCGGCCGGACCGGCACAGCCCATGGCGTAATACGCATTGGCGCCGATGCGGTTGTAATCGCCCGGTGCGTTGAACCACAGGATCCAGACGCCGTCCGAAGCGCGCTGCACCATCCGCGGGTTGAAGCATCCCGCCCCGCCAAACCCGCAGGTCACCTGCCACGACTCGCCCGGCGCGATCGGCGACGAGGGATTGGCACTCAGCGGATCGAACAGCATCCGCTGAAACGCCCAGTTGATCTTGTCGGTGCTGGTCCAGACTCCAAAGCCGCACCAGGGCGTGCCGTTCTGCCTCCAGAAGAAGCCGGAATTGGCGCAGGCGGACGAACTACCCCGGCCGTAGCGCGTGCCGTAGAGGTAATAGGTGCCGTCGACCTGGACGATCTTGCCATCGTGGGCGTCCAGCGTGTTGATCTGGTACGAGCTGGGCGCCGCGGCCGCCCCGACTGAACGGAGCGCGGGTCGGATGATTCTCCTGTTTGCGTTAGGCGACATGCACGTCCTCCTTCAACGGGTGTCGGGCACGGCGTCGCTCGAACAGCAGACCTCTCGAGCCGACACTATACAGTCTGCCGACGGCACCCTTAAGCGGGTCGGGTGTCGCTATACGCGGTGCAGCAGCGATGGACTCTACGACGCCGGATACCCGTTGGGAAGCGCAAAACGTACCACGTCCCAGCTTCTACCGCCGTCGTGGCTGACCGCGATTTCGGCCACGCTCGCTCCCTGGTCGGTGAGTGCCAGCCACTCGATTCCGTCGCGCACAGCGAGCTGTCCGGTAGCCGCTCCAGTGAATGCCAGGGTCGAGCAGCCCCAAGTGCGGCCGGTATCATCGCTTGCACAGCGGTCGGTCTGATAGGTCGTAACGTTCGTCTCCAGAATCATCGCCGAGCCGGGGCCCGTGACGACCAGTTCGCCGTTGACCGACCAGGGCAGCGTCATGGGAGCGCCCACCGCGTCTGGTGCCTCTC
>DASQAY010000372.1:0-19761 GCA_035635515.1 Candidatus Eiseniibacteriota bacterium
CAGGCCAAGGAGGCTCTCTTGATGGCGCAGGAAGAGGCCCAAAAGGATGGCCAGGGCCACATCGGTCCGGAGCACCTCTTGCTCGGACTGCTCCGGGTCAAGTCGGGGTTCGCGGCGGCCGTTCTACCTGCTCTCGCGATCGACGCGGCACTGGTGAGAGCCCATCTCGAATCGCTCCCGGAAAAATCGCCGATCCAGCGCTTGATTCCGACTTCACGGACCAAGCGGGTGATCGAGAGTGCTTTCCGTCTCGCCAGCGAGTGGAACCATCGCTACGTGGGGACGGGACATCTCCTGATGGGGTTGGTGAGCGAGGCCGACGGGGCCGCGGCGGCCGTCTTCAAGGAGAAGGACGTCACCCCGGACTGGATCACGGCGGAGATCAACCGGCTTCGGGACACGGTCGGCCCCGAAGACTAACCCCGGATTCGGGCTAGGTGGCGGCCATCGGTTGGCCGCGCGTATAAAAGGGCCCGTGGGCTTCGTGAGTGCCGAGCACCTGGTGCCACTGGCGGCGTTGATCGTGGTTGCCGTAGCGCTCTGCGGGGCCGCGCGGCGCTGGCCGGGACGCTGGCGGGACGTGGTCGCCAGGGCCCTGGCGGTCGTCATCGTCGTAGCGTTGCTCACCTGGCAGCCGTATCTCCTACTCCACGGGCGCTGGTCGCCGGCCATTGCGCTTCCGGTGCAGCTCTGCGACGTGGGTGGCTTTGTCGCCGCGGCAGCCCTTTGGTGGCGCAAGCCCCTGCTGGTCGAGGTAGCCTACTTCTGGGGACTGGGCGGGACCCTCCAAGCGCTGCTCACCCCGGACCTGGCGGACCACTTTCCCAGCTTTCCCTACCTCCAGTTCTACGTGACCCACGGGGCGGTCGTCCTGGCCGGGCTCTTTCTCGTGATCGGCCTCCGACTGCGGCCACGCGCGGGATCCGTGCCCAGGATCTTCTTCCTCACCCTGGGCTTCGCCGCCATCGTGGCCGTCGTCGATTTGGTCACCGGGGGCAATTACCTGTACCTGCGGCATATCCCGCCGGGCGCCAGTCTCCTCAACCTGATGGGGCCGTGGCCGTGGTACATCGTGACCGGCGTGGCCGTTGCCCTGGTCGCCCTGCTGATCCTGGACGCGTCGTTCCACTTAGCCCGGATTCGGGCTTGGGCCGTCGCCGTCCGAGCGAGCCGCGGCCGATGACGGCCTCGCGCTCGTCACCGGCTGGTCAGGCCCTCGAGCGACCGGGTGAACCGCTCCAGCTGGTCGGGTTCCAGGCGGGCGATGAAGTAGCCCCGAACGCCTTGCAGGTGGGTCGGGGTGGCGCTTCGCAGGCGTGCCCGGCCGGCCGCGGTTAGAACGGCATAGGTGCTCCGTCGATCACTGGGGCATGGGCGCCGGCCGGTAAGGCCTCTTCGGGCGAGGCGATCTACCAACCGGGTGATCCCGCTCCGGCTGAGCCGGACCCGCTCCGACAGGTCGGTCATGCGGAGCTCGTGCTCCGGAGCCAGCGCCAGCTGGACCAGGACGTCGTACTCGGCCAGGGTCAGCCGCTCCTGGCCGACCAGGTCGGCTTCCAGCGCGCGCAGGATGCTGGCCTGCGCGTCGAGGAAGGCCTTCCAGGCACGCAGCTCCCTGGGCTGGAGGCGCGGCCTCTGGCCAGGGCGGGAGGCTGGTTGGGAATAAAGTTGCTTAGTCAACTATTGCACGGTGTAGCACTTCAGATTCTACTCCGGGAGGTTGGAGATTGATGAGTACGTGGCAGATTGATACGAAGCATAGCGCCGCTACCTTCACCATTCGGCACATGATGAGCAAGGTGCGCGGCACCATCGGCGTGGTCGCCGGCACGATCGAGGGCGACGAGTCGGACTGGGCGCACGCGAAAGTCGCGGTAACGCTCGATGCGCGCAGCATCAACACGGGGGTCACCGAGCGGGACAATCACCTCCGCTCCGGCGACGTGACCATGTTCGAGGTGGACAAATACCCGACCATCACCTTCACCAGCACCCGCATTGAAGGCGAGGACCCCTCCAGCTTCAAGGTCATCGGTGACCTCACCATGAAGGGCGTTACCCGCGAGGTGGTGCTCGACACCGTCTTCCACGGCGCGGCCAAGAATCCCTGGGGTCAGCACACGGCCAGCTTCACCGCTGAGACCAAGGTGAACCGGAAGGATTTCAACCTCACCTGGAACGCGGCCCTGGAGACGGGCGGCTGGCTGGTCGGCGATGAGGTCACCATTGACCTGTCGATCGAGGCCTCGCCTGCCCAGGCTGCCGTGACGCAGGAGGCAGCCGCCGCAGCCGTCTGACGCCACCCACTGAATCCAATCTGTCGAGCCCGCCGGTACTCCTCCCGGCGGGCTCGTTCCGTAAGATCCTGGGATGGCTGCCGACTGGATGTTGGTGGACGGCTCCAGTCTCATGTTCCGGGCGTTTTTCGGCATCCCGGTCACGGTGCGATCGCCCACGGGGGACCCGGTTAATGCGGTACGTGGCTTTCTGGACATGCTCGGCCGGCTGATCGTGGACCGGCGGCCGGGGGCGGTGGTGGTGGCCACCGACGAAGACTGGCGGCCGGCCTTCCGGGTGGCCCTGGTTCCTTCATATAAGGCCCACCGGGTGGTGGCCCCGATCCCCCTCGAGCTCATCCCGCAGGTGACCATCATCGAGGGGGTCCTGGAAGCCATCGGCGTGGAGTGCATGGGCGCCGAGGGATTCGAGGCGGAGGACGTGATTGCGTCGCTGCTCCCTAAAGTCAGGGGCACGGTCGAGATCGTGACCGGCGACCGGGATCTTTTTGCCCTGGTGCGCGATCCGGAGGTGCGGGTCCTGTACACGCAGCAGGGGATCGGCAAGATCCAGGTGGTGGACGAGGCCGAGATCGAACGCCGCTACGCGATTCCCGGCCGGGCATACGGCGAATTCGCCGTGCTGCGGGGTGACCCATCCGACGGGCTGCCGGGCGTCAGCGGGATCGGGGAGAAGACCGCTGCCCAGCTGTTGCGGCGCTATGGAAACCTGGATGGGCTGATTGCCTCCGGCCGGCTGGATGCCAACGCCATCGCCTACGTGGCCCGTGCCAGGCAGGCGGGTGTCCCCGTGGACCGGGCTCCGGTGCCCAGCCCGCGGGGTGAGCTGGCCGCCATTCCCGCGGACCCCCAACGCCTGGAACAGCTCACGGAGCAATACGGGATTGCCAGCCCGGTTGAACACCTGTTGCGAGCGCTGCGGGGGCAGGCGGAACGCCGCTCCGTTACCGTGAAGGGATGATCAAACCCACCCACCGGGTCACCATCGAGTATTGCGTCCCCTGAAACTACCTGGACCAGGCCGTGAGCCTGGCCGCGGAGATCCTGGGCTACTGGGCGCCCGTGATGGAGGAGGTGGGCCTCCGGGCGGGGACCAAGGGCCGTTTCGAGGTAAGCCTCGACGGGCAGCTGGTCTTCAGCAAGGCGAAGGTGGGACGGAAGCCCACACCGGGTGAAATTCGAGGCTTACTTGAGCCGATCGTCGGGCCTCCCCAGGACTGGCGGTAACGATCCATCGCGGATGGCCGCAAGGAGCGGCCGCGGGCCGCGTTCTGGTCGGTGATGACTCTTTTCCGTGTCGTCCTGAGCGTCTTTTCGATCCTGAACGTCGCGTTCTGGGCGATGCTGGCCTGGGCCTGGGCGATCAAACCGGCCTGGGCGGCGCGGCTCCCCTTCAAGCTGGGGACCGACATGCGCTACCGGACGTCGGTGCCGACCTGGGCCCGCCTGGCTGCCGCCGTGGCCGCCTTCTGGGCGGTGGCAGCGGTGCTGTACCTCACGGTGTTCGTGTCGAACCGGATCGCGTTTATCGCCCTATTCGTCACCGCGGCCATCTTCCTGATCCTTGGCATCGGCGCGGCGGCCCGTCTTTACGGGGTCCTGCAGATGCCCAAGGCGTCGGCCGCTGTGGCGCCGCGTAAGCGAGCCGTTTAAGCCACCACGATCCAGCTCCCTCCCCCTTCCTAGCGGGGGGAGGGTCAGGGTGGGGGGCCCCCAATTACGGGGCCGGGACGGTGAGGCTCACGGCCATCTGGAACCCGCCAGGCGGGATGGTGGCCATCCCATACTTGAATCACGGTGACGTCCCGTCGACCATCCGCGGCCACCACTCGATCGCTCACTGAACGCCTCACCGATCGACCGGTCGTACGCGCCCTCATCCTGGCCCTCTTCGCGGTCGCCATGGGCCACCTCGAGGCGGTCGTCGTCTACTACATCCGCCTGGACCTCGGTGATGTACACGGGGCCGGCACCATTCCCCCGGAGGTTCTGCGCTCCTTTCCCTGGGGCATCGAAGCCACTCGAGAGGTGGCAACCCTGGTCATGCTCGGCACCGTTGCCGTGCTGGCGGGGAGGACCTGGTCCAGGCGGCTGGCTGCCCTGTTGTGGACCTTTGCCGTGTGGGACGCCACCTACTATGCGTCACTCCGGATCATGACGGGGTGGCCGCCATCCCTCCTCAGTCCCGACCTTTATTTCCTTCTTCCGGTTCCCTGGGGTGGTCCGGTCTGGGTCCCGCTGGCCGCGGACGTGGCGGTAGCCGCTGCCGCGGCAATGCTCGTGGTTAGAGGGCCAGGGTCATCGGGTTCTCCAGGAGCCGCTTGACTTCCTGGAGGAACTGGGCCGCGGTGGCGCCGTAGAAGACGCGGTGATCGACCGAGAGGGTCACCCGCATGCGCTTGGCGGGCACCACCTGACCATCTTTCACGACCGGCTTGTCCAAGATCGAGCCGACGGCCAGGATGCCCGAGTCGGGCGGATTGATGATGGCCGTGAACTGGTCGACGTCGTACATGCCGAGATTGGAGACGGTGAAGGTGTTGCCCTGCAGGTCCTGGGGCCCTGCCCGACGCGCTCGGGCTCTCTCGGCGAGGGCCTTGCTCTCGTGCGCGATGTCTTTGAGCGCTTTCTGATCGGCGTTGCGCAGGACCGGGACGATCAAGCCGTCCGGCATGGCCACGGCGATGCCGATGTTGATGTCGCGCTTGCGCTCGAGGCGGCCGTCCGCCCACGACGCGTTGACTTCTGGGAACCTGGTGAGCGCCAGCGCCACGGCCCTGATCACCAGGTCGTTGAAGCTGATGGCGTCCGCCTTCTCGACGGCCTGGTTGAACATGTCGCGGAAGCGGACGGCATCGTCCATCCCGATCTCCGAGGTCACATAGAAGTGGGGGGCCGAGAACTTGCTCTGGCTGAGCCGGGCGGCGACCGTGGCCTGCAGCTTGGAGAGTTCGATGACTTCGACCTCCTCGGTCGGCCGCGCGGTGGCCGGCACCGCGGCCGGTCGGGCGGCGGGGGCCGTGGTAGCCGGTACCCCACCTTGCCCGGCGGCCTCCACGTCCTCGCGGGTGATGCGTCCTCCAGGACCGGTACCCTCCAGCCGGCTGAGGTCGATGCCCCGCTCCTCCGCCACCCGGCGCGCCACCGGAGACGCTTTCACCCGGCCGCCGTCGGATGGGGCGGGGGCCTGCCGCCGCAGCATGGCCAGCGCCGCGGCTGACGCCGCGCCGGCCTCGATCCGGTCATCGGGCGCGCCCTGCGGGTATTGCTCGCCGCCACCAGCCTCGGCCTCGGCGGGTCGTGCCTGGCCGGTTGCTTTCTCGGCTCGCTGCACGTGGGCCTCTGCCGAAGTGGGCGGCGCGGCAGGTTTGGCGGCCTGGGCTGCCGGCTCCGCCGCCGAGGTGGCGGCGGTGCTGGCTGCGCCGATGGTGGCGATGACCGCCCCGATGGGGGCGCTGTCGCCCTCCTTGACCGCGATCTTGCTCAACTTGCCGGAGGCGTAGGCCTCCACCTCGATGTTGGCCTTGTCGCTTTCGATCTCGACCAGGGGCTCGCCCTTCTTGACCTCATCGCCTTCCTTCTTCAGCCAGCGGATGATCTTGCCGGTCTCCATCGAGTCCGAGAGCCGCGGCATCTGCACGTCTGGCATGGGTGGGCCTAATTCTTTCCGAGCAACGCTTTGGCAGTCACGATGACGTCGGCCTTGGCCGGGAAGGCGAGCTTCTCCAGCCGCTTGTTGTACGGTGTCGGGACCTCGGCCCCGGCGATCCGGGCTACCGGGGCATCCAGGTCGTCGAAGGCCTCTTCGTAGATCCGGGCCGCGATCTCGGCCCCGACGCCGAACGAGCGCCAGCCCTCTTCCACGGTGATGGCGTGTCCAGTCTTGCGCACGGACTCGATCACCGGCATCATGTCGAGCGGCCGCAGCGCCCGCATGTCAACCACTTCGGCGCGGATGCCCAACTGCTCCAGGTCTTGGGCCGCGTCCAGGGCCACCAGCAGCATGCGCGAGTGGGCGCAGATGGTGACGTCGTCGCCCGGGCGCTTGACCTCGTTCTTGTCCAGCGGCACCAGGTGCTCGCCGTCCGGGACCTCGCCCTTGACCGCGTAGGTGCCTTCGTTCTCGACGAACATCACCGGATTGTCGTCTCGGATGGCGGACTTCAGCATGCCCTTGGCATCGGCCGGGGTGCCCGGGGCCACCACCTTGAGGCCGGGCACGTGGGCAAACCAGTTCTCGTGGCTGTGCGAGTGCTGGGCCGCCAGCTGGTGGCCGCCACCGCCGGGGGTCCGGATCACAATCGGGACCTTGACCCCGCCGCCAAACATGTAGCGGATGTGGGCCGCGGCATTGACCACCTGGTCCATCGCCACCATGATGAAGTTGACGGTCATCATTTCGGCCACCGGCCGAAGCCCCGCCATGGCAGCCCCGATGGCGGTGCCCACGATGATCTCTTCGGCGATGGGGGTGTCCAGCACCCGCTTCTCCCCGAACTCCTTCATCAGCCCGCGGGTGACCTTGAAGCTGCCGTCGTACAGGCCGATGTCCTCGCCCAGCAGGAAGACGTTCGGATCGCGCTGCATCTCCTCGCGAAGGGCCTGGTTGAGGGCGTCCCGAATAGACAGGATGGGCATCGCTAGCTGGCCGCCTCGTCGGCGTAGACGTCGCGGAACAGATCCTTCGGGTCGGGGTCCGGGCTCTCGTCGGCGAATGTGACGGCCGCCTCGACCTCCGCCATGACCTCCACGTCAATCGCTTCCAGCTCCTTATCGCTGGCCAGCCGTTCGCGCTTCAGGTATTCGCCGAACTTGAGGATGGAGTCGCGCTCCTTCCACTCCGTGACCTCTTGCTTGCCCCGGTACGTATCCGGGTCCGACATCGAGTGGCCGCGGTAGCGATAGGTGACGCACTCCAGCAGGCTGGGTTCGTGTTGATCGCGGGCCTGGGCAACCAGGCGATCGGTGACCTGGCGTACAGCCAGCACGTCCATGCCGTCGACCCGTTCTCCGGTCATGTCGTATGCGAGCGCCTTTTTCCAGAGCTCGGTGACGGCGGAGGCGCGTGACACGGCCGTCCCCATGCCGTACTGGTTATTGACGATCACGAACACGACCGGCAGCTTCCACAGCTTGGCCACGTTGAGTGATTCGTGGAAGGCGCCGATGTTGGTGGCGCCGTCGCCGAACATGCTCATCACGACTTCGGGCTTGTCCTGGTAGCGAATGGCGTAGCCCGTGCCGCAGGCCAGCGGCAGCGCTTCGCCCACGATGGCATACCCACCGAAGAAGCGACGGTCGTGATCGAACAGGTGCATGGAGCCGCCCCGCCCGTGCGAGGTGCCCGTCTCCTTGCCGAACAGCTCAGCCATGATGGCTTTGGCGTCGACCCCCTTGGCGATGGCGTGGCCGTGCTCGCGGTAGTTGCTGTAGACGTAGTCCTCTTTCCGCAGCGCCGAGATGGTGCCGACGATGGTGGCCTCTTCGCCGATGTTGAGGTGACAGAAGCCGCCGATCTTGGCCATCTGGTACATCTCGGCCGTCTTTTCCTCGAAGCGCCGGATCAGGAGCATCTCCCGATAGAGCTTGAGCAGCGCAGACTTGTCCGAGAGGACCTTGGCGGTCTCCGTCGGGCGCTGGTCAAGCTTCATGGCGACTCCTGGGCACAAAAGATCCGGCGTCATCGGGCAGGCCCGTCGCTCCTATTGTATTCAGCCACGTTCCTCCGCTTGCATCTCCTCCCCCCGTGCGGGGGAGCCACTGTTGTCAGGGTCGCGGGATTTCCCGCGTGGGCAGGGTAGAGGTGGGGGGGGTCTCGGCGCCCCCGACGCTATTCGCCCGTGGCGCCGTCCGTCTGCTCGCGCAGGATATCGGCGTGGCCGGCGTGGCGCGCCGTCTCCTCGATCATGTGAATGAGGATCCAGCGCAGGGTATACGCCTGCTTGGCCTGGCCTTTGACCCGGTCATCGAGCTGGGCGGCGGCCACGATGGCCCGGGCGCGTTCGACCTGGTCGCGGTAGAAGGCGACCACGCTCTCGGCGGTCTCGTCGGGCTCGATCCGAAAATCGGCATCGGGGTCCTCTTTGGTCCAGGGCACCGGGAGATCTTCTCCGTGAAATCGCATGCGGAACCAGCTGCGCTCGACGTAGCCGAGGTGCTTGACGATCCCCAGCAGGGTGGTGGGGGAGGGGACCAGGCGGCGGCGCAACTGCTCCTCGGTCAACCCGCTGACTTTCACCAGGATGGTCTCCCGGTAGAGGTCCAGGAAGCTGATCAGCAGCTCGCGCTCGGACGCGGCTGGCGGCGGATCGACCCGGCTATCCGGGAGAGAGCTCACCACCACCGACGGAGCCGGGCTACGGGCGACCGTTGGGTGAGAAACCCGCCGCCACGTGGCGGGCCGTCACCACGGTCTTGATGTTGCCCCGGACATTGAAATCGCCCACCACTTCCATAAAGCGTGGCTGGACCAACGCCACCAGGTCGTCGAGGATACGGTTGACCGCCTGCTCGTGGAACAGTTCCTGGTCGCGAAACTGGTTGACATAAAGCTTGAGGGACTTCAGCTCCACGATGGATTGGTCGGGGATGTAGTGGATGCGCATTGTCGCGAAGTCGGGGAAGTTGGACCGCGGGCAGAGGCACGTGAACTCGGGGATCGACAGATCGATCTCATAGTCGCGCTCGGGGTTGGGGTTGGCGACCGCCTCCAGCGCCGACTCCGCGATCATCCGGGCCCCGTATTTCACGGCCCCCACTGTATCAGTCGGCTGTTGACGCCGGCTTCGCTTCCACGACCGTACCGCCCGCCTGGTCGGCCTGGACGGTGAGGATGCCGTGGCAGGCGTTGCCCTGGGTGAAGTGGAAGACCCAGGTCGGCCCGCCGGTCTGGGTGGGGACGAAATTCCAGGTGGTCTGGCCGGCGCCCGCCTGGTAGAAGCGTGCCACCCGGCCGGCGGCGGCCGACGTCCGGTAGGCGATGCCGGAGGTAAAGCCCGCGACGGCGGTGCCGTTGGGATACGAGGGGAAGCTCGTCCAGCTGCAGGCCTCGGCGACGGCGGCCGGCTGCGTGGTGCCGTGGCCCAGGGCGTATCCGCTAGCGAAGGTCACGATCAGGACGGCGGCGCTGATCGCCAGCAGCCCGCCACGGTGGAACTGCGCCCTTGCCATACCTCCTCTGTGACGGGGCGAGCGGCCAAAAATTGCTGGGAGCTCCCGGTGCCCGGAAGGCTCACGACGGCCGAGTTGCCGGCGCGCCGGGCCGAGGCGTAGGGTGGACGGACATGAGCCAGGAGCGCACGGGCACCCTGCCCCGCCTCCAGTTGGTCCCGGAGGACAGCGCCCCGCCGGACGTCGCCGTCATTTACGAGGAGACCAAGAACCTCCTCGGAATCCCCTGGACGGCGGCCATTTTCCAGGGGTATGCCATGTATCCGCCGCTGTTGCGGCTGGCCTGGGCCGAGCTGAAGCCGAATGTGGTCACCCTCGAGTTTCGCGCCGATGCCAGGCAGCTCCGGGAGCAGGCGGCAGCGGCCATGCAGAGCCTGTATCGGCCTGGCTACGACCGGTCCCAGGTGGAACGTTGGGGAGGCGACCGACACGCGATCCGAACCGTCTGCGAGACGTTCAATTTCGGCAACCCCAAGCTGCTGATCTGCGCCCGGGCGGTCAGCCGAAGCCTGGAAGGGCTCCGCCGCCCGGGACCGTCCGACGACACCGATCTGCGGCCGGACAAGCCGCCGCCGGGTGAGGAGCCCATCCGTCACCGGCGAATCGAGATGGTGGACCCGGGTCGTCCGCCGGCGGTGGTGGCGCCCATCTTCCGGGACATCCTAAAGACCCTGGGGTTGCCGTTGGTCAACAGCGATTACCGGGCGCTGGCCCGCTGGCCGGAGTACTTTCACCACGCCTGGGAAGATTTGAAAGTCGCCATTCTGTCGTCGCCCTACCAGCAGGTGCGCGATGCCCTGGCCGAGGCGGGGGATGCAGCCGCCGACCGGCTGGAAGAACCGGTCACCATCTCGCCTGACATCCTCCGGCGCGAAGGGGTTCCCGCCTCGGAGCTGGATAACCTGGTGCGGGTAGCCCGCCTGTTCGCGGACCTGCTGCCCGGTTTGATCCTGAACGTCGAAGGCTTCCGCCGGGGCGTCGAGGGCTAACTCAGCTTTAGCCCGCTAGCGTGAACGGATTGAAGTCCGTCTTCACGTCGAAGGGGTCCTGTCCCTCGGCCCGCTTGAGAAAACCGACGACCGCGTAGGTCAGCGGCGTGGCGACGACCTCGTACAGGCTCTTGAAGGCCCACTGGGTCACGATAGTGCGGAGCAGCAGGCTGGCCGGCAGGATGCCCACGAACGCACCGGTGATGAAGATCGCGGAGTCAAGGGCCTGTCCCAAGACGGTCGAGCTGATGGTGCGGGTCCACAAGCGTTGTCCCGAGGTCAGGATTTTGAGCCGCGCCATGACGAACGAGTTGAGGAACTCGCCGGCCAGGTAGGCGACAAACGACGCCGCCAGCAAGCGAGGGGTAAAGCCGAGGATGCGGTTGTAGGCGGCCTGGTCGCCGGCCTGCCAGAACGGAGCGCCCGGCAGCGCCCCAGCCAGCGAGATGAACAGCACGAACACCAGGTTGCAGGCGAAGCCCAGCCAGATCACGCGGCGAGCGACGGCATAGCCGTAGACCTCGGTCAGCACGTCGCCGAACAGGTACGAGAGTGGAAACACGATCACTGCGGCCGGCAGGATCCAGCGGCCAAACGTCACCAGCTTGACGGCGATCAGATTCGAGGTGAGGAGGACAGTAACGAAGAGCGCGCTGAGCACGATGAGGAGCGGCGAAGTCCGCCCTGCTGCGGTCACGCCATAAGGTTAGGGGATGATGGTGAAGGCGACGGTCCCACCCACGGGTGTGCCATCACCATTGGTCACGCTGACCGCGTAGTCCTGCACCCGCTGACCCGCGGGCACCAGGCAGGCGATGGTGGTGGCGCTGTTGACGGCCACATTCTGACCGTCGAAGCCCCCACTGCTGCCGGAGAGGGGCGCGAAGTGGACCGACGCGACGGCCCCGCCCACAAACCCCGACCCCTGAATCACCATGGTGGTGTCCTGCCCGGCTTTCGCCTGCGCCGGCTGGATTCCGGAGAGCGAGGCGGACGCCGGCGCGGATGGGTTGGGGCTGGCTTCCCCGCTGCCCCGCAGCAGCAGGCCAGGGGGAAGGTCGGCCAATGGCAGGGCCGTCCCCGAAACGCCTTGCCACGCGAGCAGGTCCGTCTGGGCTGACTCGATAGGTGCGGCCATGGGGTTGATGGCCGGCAGCCGCGGGCCGGGCAAGATGATCCCGAGCAGCTTGCCGCCGTAGCCCACCACCGGGCTGCCGGCGTTGCCCGTCTGCAGGTCGGCGTGGAGCTGGAAGAGGGGGGCCACGGGGGCGCCGGCGACCGTGGTCGAGGTGGCGACCGCCGTCACCGCGCCCGGCAGGCTCGACGGCAGGGAGTCGTTCTTGGGGCTGGCCAGCACGGAGACGGGATCGTGCACCTGCAGGCTGCTGGTGGAGCCGAACGGGAGCGGCACCGCGGACACGACCGCGCTCCGGACCAGCGCGATCCCGTGGGCGGGGTCGATGCCGATGACCGTGACGGCGTGCATGCCTCCAGTGTTGTCGACCACCCGGGCGGCTCGGGCCGACTGCAGCAGCTGCGCGGAGGTCAGCAGATGACCACTGTTGTCGACGGCCACGGCGGTGCCGAAGGTCAGGCCGGTATCGTTCAGGACGACCAGCGTCACCACGCTCTGCAGGGCCCGGTCCAGCTCGTCGGCGAACAGCACACCCTGGGGCGCCGGGCTGGTTGGGGTGGGGGTCGGCGGCGGGGATGGCGCCGGCGAAACCAGCCGGCGGATGCCGGGCGTGAGCATTCCCAGGCTGCCCACCAGCAGGAGAACCACCACGCCTAGGGTGACCCGCTCCAGGCGTCCGCGCGGCAAGACCATCCCAGGTGCAACGGCTGAGAGACCAACGAACTTCCGGGTACTCGACTACAGTGGCGCTGATGCGGCTGCGCAATACCGAGACCGGGCGGGTGGACTCGGTTGAGGGATCGGCGATTGGGGTGTATGTCTGCGGCATCACGCCCTACGACACCACCCATCTCGGTCACGCCTTCACCTACGTGATGTTCGACGTCCTGGTCCGCGCCCTCCGGGCGGGCGGCCGCTCGGTGCGCTACGTCCAGAACGTCACGGATATCGACGACGACATCATGAAGCGGGCCCGCGAGTTCAAAATTTCCTGGGACCAGCTGGCGACCAAGGAGACCCGCCTCTACAAGCAGGACATGCGCGACCTGCACGTGCTGCCCCCGGACGTGTTTCCATACGCGAGCCAGACGGTGCCGCAGATGATCGCCATGGCCCGCCGGCTGGAGGCATCCGGGCACGCCTACGCCCGCGAAGGCAACCTGTATTACCGGGTGGCGAGCTTTCCGGAGTACGGGCGGCTGAGCCACGCCTCGCGCGAGCAGATGATTGCCTGGTCGGGGGAGCGGGGCGGCGATCCTTCGGATCCGCGCAAGGAGGATCCGCTCGACTTCCTGCTCTGGCAGCGGAGTCTCGCCGACGAGCCGATCTGGGACAGTCCCTGGGGCGCCGGCCGGCCGGGCTGGCACATCGAATGCTCGGCGATGGCCCTCGAGCATCTGGGGCCCCAGGTCGACATCCACGGAGGTGGGGAAGACCTGGTCTTTCCCCATCACGAGAGCGAGATCGCGCAGTCGGAGGCGGCCACCGGCGTGCGACCGTTTGCGCGGACCTGGACGCACATCGGCATGCTCCGCTACCGGGGCGAGAAGATGAGCAAGTCCCTGAAGAACCTGGTGCTGGTCCGCGACCTCCTCGCCCGCTTCGACGCCGACAGCATCCGCGTCCTCCTGCTGCGTCATCACTATCGCGCGTCCTGGGACTACACCGAGGATCAGATGGCGGCGGCCGCCGAGTGGACGGCGCACCTCCGGTCAAATGCGACCCCGCCATCGGACGGCAGCCCGGGCCGTTCCGCCGAGGTCCTGGAAGCCCTCGACGACGACCTCGACACACCCGCCGCGCTGGAGCGGATGGCGGAGCTGGTACGGAGCAACGATCCGGGCTGGCCTATCGCGGCTGGCCTCCTCGGGCTGGAGCTCGGGTCACGGGTCGATCGTCCGGCCCGAGTGCCCGGGTCGCCAGGCCCGTAACCGCACCGCAGCTTGAGTTCGGCAGCTGGGCTTGATACGCTAGAAACCTGACTACGGTGATCGCCATAGTCAAGAATGTCGGGGGAGGCCCCCAGTGATCGACCGCACGGCGCTCAAGGTCAACCAGGCAGCCATCGTGCTGACCGTACTGCTGGCGTTTCTACTCAGCGCCCTCTGGCCGGCCCTGTGGTGGGCGCTGCCGGTCCTGGCGCTGGTGATGCTGGTGGGCGCCATTGAGCCTCGGGCGGCCCTCTTCCGGCAGGTGTACCTGGCCGTCCTGCGCCCCGCCGGGCTGCTCCGCCCCCGGCCGGTCGAAGAAAGCCCGCGGCCGCACAACTTTGCCCAGATCCTGGGAGGCGTCTTCCTTCTGCTGGCCTCCCTGGCCTTCCTGCTGGCCGTTCCTATCGTGGGATGGGCCCTGGCCTGGATCGTCCTCCTGCTCGCGTTCGTCAACCTGGCCTTCAGCTTTTGACTGGGCTGCCAGATTTATTACCGCCTTGAGCGGTGGGGAGTGGTGAAGGGATGACCGGTCCGGTGCTCGATACGACGCTCCGGGTGGGCGTCGTCGGCGCCGTCGCCTTGGGGGTGGTCGCCGGTCGTGCCGGCCTCGCCACCTGGCGCGACTGGCGCCGCCGCCGGGCCATCGCCGGCGCCCCCCTGCCTGGTCTGGCTGGCGGCCAGACGACGGTCCTCCTGTTCACGGGGTCGCTCTGCACCGACTGCGTCCGCCAGAGGGAGATCCTGCAAGACGTCGGCCGGCAGGTTGGCGGATGGCGCGTCCACGAGGTCCAGGCGGCCCGAGAGCAACCGCTGGCAGCCCGCTTTGGTGTCGAGAGTGTGCCGGCCACGGTGCTCCTCGACCGGGAGGGCCATTCGGTGGCGGTGAACTACGGCCTGGCCGGCGCCGACGTGCTGCTCGGACAATTGCGGCCGCTGGTCGCCGCGTAGCTTAAGAACCGGTCAACAAGAACGGAAGAGGCCCCATCGGGGGCCTCTTCGCTGGATGGACTGGCTACTTAGTCGTTCGACTTGCTGTCGCCGCTCTTGGTGTCGCTCTTGTCGCTCTTGTCGCTCTTGTCGCTCGTGTCGCTCTTGTCCGCGCTATTGTTGTCGGTCTCGGTGTCGCCCGGCGTCGCAGTCGGCGGCACGATCTCCACGGCGTTGATATCGGCGCAAGCCTTGGTCGCAATCGCGTTGACCTCGGTCTGGAAGTCGCCGGCAGTCGGCAAGGTCGTGCCGTTCTCGTCTGCCGTTTCGACAGTCTCGTTGAACGTCTCCAGGGCCGCGTCGATGCTCGACTGCGCCTTCTCGGCTAGACCCGCAACCTTCTCGGTGGCGGTTTCAACAGCGCTCCCCCAAGCCTCAGGATCGACGTTGGCCGGGGTCGGCGTTGTGGCTTCAAGCGCTGCGATCTTCGTCTCGGCGCAGTTGGTTACGTTGGTGCTCGCCGTAGCGGCATACGTCTCCGCCTGCTGCAGCACTGCCTCGGCCGGGTCTTCGCTGGCAAACGCGGAGCTGCCGACCCACAGGGTCAGAGCGCCGGCCACCGCCAACCCGGTAAGAATCTGTCGCTTCATCAAGACCTCCTATGAGATATGGATCTCGGTCCACGGATATGGATCTCGGTCCACTGAGATAGAACGGCCGCCGGCGGAGGCTTATTCGGTCGGTTGTCGCGGCTGTGTGACAGCCGGATCGCCGGTCAGTCGCGGCGGGGCACCGACCAGATGAACGCGAGGGAGGCTTGGCGGGGGGAAGGGAGGCAGCTGATCTGCCCCGGATGCGACCAGGTGGGCTCGGCAGGCTTCGGCTTCCCGGATGAGGCGGTCCACATCGATGGTGAGGCACGCCGGCCGAAACCATTGCAGCTTGTCGACGCCCTGGGCCAGCTTGGCCATCGCGCCCCGCCGGTTGCGGCGGCGCCAGTGATAGAAGCCGACTCCCACCAGCAGGATGCCCTGATACAGGTAGCGCACCGGGTCTGGCTCCGTGATCCAGATCGACTCCAGCGTTTCGTGGCACTCGAAGTACAGCTGCCGGTTGAATTCGTCAATGCCCTGGAGGAGGGCAGCCGGAGGCTTCTCGCCGCACCGGGTGGTGGGCCCGGGGCTGGTCTTGCGCAGAGGCGGGGGAATGGCGGCCTACCCGGCCGAGGCCTGGTCGTTCGACAGGGAGGCTCGGGTGGCCCGGCCGTCGGGTGAGGCTGCCGGCAGCTCCAGGTAGAAGGTGGTGCCCTTGCCTTCCAGGCTGTTCGCCCAGGCGCTGCCGCCATGGGCCTCAGCCACCTGCCGCACCAGATAGAGGCCCAGCCCCCGGCTCAACCGGCGCCCGCCTGGCTGGCTGAGGGGGCCAAACAGCTCCCCCAGGTCGGCCGCCGAGATCCCGGGACCATCGTCCTTGACGATCAGCTGAAAACGGTCACGGGCGGACTGGCGCAGGCGGAGCTGCACCGTGGTGGCAGACGCCGCATGCGCGAACACGTTCTGGAGCATCTCGTTGAGTGCGGCCTGGAGCAACACGGGGTCGCCCCAGACCTCCCCGGTGGTATCCAGCTGCACGCGCACTTCGAGGTGGTTCGCGTCCGCTTGCTCCCGGATCGCATCGGCCGCGGCCTGGGCCAGGACCTGCAGCGACACCCGCAGCGTGAATGAGAGCTGGAGGGGGAGTCGCGCCAGTAAGACCAGGTGATCGACCACCCTGAGCATGGCTTGCGACTGGGTCACCAGGCGGCGGGCGACCAGGGGCAGTTGGTCGCCAGGCACCTCCTGGCGGGTGAGCATGTCGGTGTAGCCGCGCAGCACGGCCAGCGGCTCCTGCAGTTCCGTCGTGGCCATCCGCATCACCGTGTCGCTGGAAGGGTCGCTCGCTGCTCGCCCCCCGAGATCCGGGCGGCCGGCCGCGTCTCCAGCCTCGATGCGGCCGGCCAACAGGGCCGCGGCCACGCTCAGCCAGTCGGACTCGGCTTCGGCGAGGGGCCGCTTCGCTTCGGTAAGCACCCCCAGCACGCCGTACTCGTGCCCGTCGGAAAAGAGGATCGGCACCGAATGGGCGTCCTCGGCGCGGATCCGGGTGCCGCTGGGGATCGGGTCGCCACTGCGCGTGTGCGAATCGAGCACTTCCAGGCTGGCGCCATCGCGGCGCGCCAGCACGGCGGCCCGCACCGCCAGCGCCTGCGTGGTGCACTCCAGCGCCAGGTCGACGACTTCCGGGATTGGTCGCGAGAGGTTGGCCACCAGCTTGCGTCGAAGGAGGCCGATCGCCGGGGCCGCGGGCATTCGCCGTCTTGTATAGCACGGTTCTGCCTCCGTTACTCTCCCTCCTCCTTGTGGGGAGAGCTTTTCCCCCTCCCCTGGGCCCTGGCGGGGAGGGCAGGGTCGTAGTTGCTTCCGATTCTCCTCCCCACTTGTGGGGGTGGGGGTTCTCGTGTCCCTTGCCATTTAGAATGCCGCCATGCCGGACGGGTTCGCCAACCTGCACCTGCACACCATCTTCAGTGATGGTGAGCTGCCACCCATCGAGGTGATCCGGGCCCACGCGGCCGCCGGGTTTGCGGCCATCGCCATCACCGACCACGACACGCTCGCGGGCCTGGACGCCGTGGGAGCCCTCGATGGTCACGGCCTTCGAATCGTTCCCGGTGTCGAGCTGTCCATTGAGGATGACCCGCCGCGCGGCCTGATCGAGGTGCACCTGCTGGGCTACGCGTTCCGCCTCGACGATGGCCGGTTGCGAAAGCGCCTGGACGCGGCGAGCCAGGCTCGCGAGGCGCAGAAGGTCGAGACCGTGCGACGGCTGGCCGCGGCCGGCTATCCCATCACCTGGGAGGACGTCCGCGGTCGTGCCCGCGGGAATGTGGGTAAGCCACACATCGTCGCGGCCATCGAAGCCGCCCGGCCGGAGGTCGCCCGCGAGGACCTGTATAACCTGATGGGCCCGGGGGGCATCGCCCACGTGCCGCGGGCGCAGGACCTCTCTTTAGAGGAGGGGGTGCAATTGATCCGCGGGGCGGGCGGCGTTCCGGTGCTGGCCCATCCAGGAGTGTACCGGCACGTCGCCGACCTGGGCGAGACGTTCGAGACCTGCGCCGACGCTGGGGTGGCCGGGTTGGAGGTGACCTATCCGCAGGATCCCAGCGATCCGTACGGACCGGGCAGCCGGATGCTCATGGAGCGCTTCGCCGAGGTGGCCCGGCGGTTCGGATGGCTGGCCACCGGCGGCGACGACTTCCACGGTCCCCAGGTGACACCCCTGATCCGCCTCGCGGCCTGGCGCGCCACGCCGGCCACCGTCGTCGATGAGTTAGCGGCTAAGGCTGGGTGAGGAACTGGAGGAGCAGAGGGACGAGCGCATCCGGCCGGTCCAGCGGGAGGAAGTGGCCGCCCGGCTCGATAATCTGGACCACGCTGTTCTCCAGCTTTTGATGGAGCTTATCGGCCCAGCTGCGTTCCAGGAACTTATCATTGGCGCCCCAGAGGATCAGTGTCGGGACTCGGATCTCGCGGATGTCGTTAGACCGCGATAGCAGGTCCTTGTTGTTGAGGGCACGGGCGGCTCGGAGATACCCGCGCCGGCCGGCCTGGTCGCTGAAGGGGCGGACCCACTCGTCCAGCATCTCGGCGGTGATCCGGCCGGGGGTGACGATGCCGGCCTGGAGGCCTTCACCGAATCCTTGGCGCAGGTCGGTGCTGACCATGCGCTGGTCCCAGAAGGGGTCGTGGAGGCGGGCGATCTCCGGGATGGGCCAGTTGTCGTCCATGATGCTATCGATGAGCACGAGCTTGCCCACCCGGGCGGGCTCGTCGGCGGCGATCAGCTGGGCGATCCCGCCCCCGATGTCGTGACCCACGATGTGCGCGCGCTGGATTCCCAGTGATTCCATCAGGGCGATGATGTAGCGTTCCTGCGCTTCCACGGACAGGTCCGCATCCACCCGTTTGTCGGAGTCACCGTAGCCCAATAGATCCGGAGCGACCACGTCGAAGTAGCGCGACAGCGGATCGATCACGTCCCGCCAGAGATACGACGAGCTGGGGATGCCGTGGAGCAACACGACCGGCGGTCCCTGCCCGCGCCGGATGTAGGTCATGTCCCCGCCGAAGAGGCGCACGCGCCATTTCGATTGGGTAAATGCGGAAGGGGCGATCGGTTGCGACTCGGTGACCGGCGTGGTCGCCATCCGCTCATGTTCCAGCCGTGATGGCGGAGGGCCGAACCCAGCCGGCGGGGGGGCGGCCCCCGGCGGCGGTACGAACGGAGCGACGGGAAGAGGAGGTGGTGGTGGCGGCGGCGGTGGTGGTGGTGGAGCCATGAAGGGGACCGGGGGGGCCGCGACGGGAGGCGGCGGTGCTGGCGCGGGCAGCGGCGGTTGCGGCTGTGTTACCGGCGGCGTGCCGGCCAGCACCAGGTTGGTGGAGCTGGCCCGCGCAATCAGTTCACCGGCGCCGTCGGTACAGACCGCCTCGGCGACCGCGATCTGCCGGCCGCGGTGAACCACCCGGCCGATGCAGCGCAGCATTCCGGAGTTGACGGTGACTGGCCGGATGAAGTTGACGGTCAGGTCGACGGTGGTGAAGTTTTCACCCGAGCCCAATGTGGTGACCACCGCGAACCCCATGGCGCTGTCCAGCAGCGACGCCAGCGCGCCGCCGTGGGCCACGTCGTTGGGGTTGTAGAGCGACTCGGTGACCGGCATTTCGTAGGTCGCGGTGCCATCTCCGGCCGCAGTCACCCGCATCCCGAGGAGTGCGAGGTAGGCCGGCAGAGGGGCGGCCCCGCTGATGACAGCCTCGACGTAGCGCCGGCCGGGAGCGCTGTCCTCGTCCGCCATGCGAGGGCATTGTATGGCTTCAGAGCGCACTGGGCCTCAGCCCGAATCCACCGGCTCGAGCTAGCATCTCGGGCGCGGATGCGGCCTGAGCCCGGGGCCGCCGGAACAAACTCGCATCTTGGGCGCGGAGCGGCCGATCCGGGCGTCGTCTCCTGCGCGCGCTCGGTCACGCATCGACGGATGCGCTCCCTCACGTGCTCGTCGCCTCCTCGCCCTCGGCCGCCTGGGTCGCGAACCGTCGGCGGCACTCTGGGTCGGGACACTAGTGCCCAAGCGCA
The DNA here is from genome assembly GCA_035635515.1 of Candidatus Eiseniibacteriota bacterium. Taxonomy (GTDB): domain Bacteria; phylum Chloroflexota; class Dormibacteria; order CF-121; family CF-121; genus CF-121. The sequence goes on from DASQAY010000372.1 coordinate 19,628, forward strand.
TCCTTGTCGTCGAGGATGACGCGACCATTCGAGACACGCTGACCTTCAATCTCAAGAAAGAGGGTTACGCGGTGACCGTCGCCCTGGATGGCGCGGACGGCGTGGCCAAGGCCCGCAGCTCGCGCCCGGACCTG
>DASQAY010000373.1:0-5333 GCA_035635515.1 Candidatus Eiseniibacteriota bacterium
GAACGTCACCGGGCCGGCCGCTCCCACCGTCAGGTCGGCGGTGAAGACAGCCTCAAAGGAGGCCAGGGGACTGACACCGGCCTGTCCGCCGGGGCCCTGGACCACGATAGGCGAGCAGGTGCCATCGGGATTGGGGACCACGTCGGTGAACGGCCGGGTGCCGGTGTTCACCCCGGTGTTGTTGGAGCAGACTTGCTGGCTGGGCGGCGAGTCAAACGCAATCACCGGAAAGTCCTGGCTGAAGGCAGGCAGCGCCGGCAGGTGAGCCGGGTCAAAGCCGCCCGTATCGAAGGGATTGGCGTAAAAGATTCCGTGAACGGTTCCGATCGTCACCGCCGCTGCGGTGGCGGCCCCGGCCGGGAGTGGCGCCGCGGCCAATGAAAGCGTGGTCGCGAGCAGGCCGGAGATGCCGAAGAGAATCGATCGCTGAAGAGCGGTTGGAGCCGCCATGTTGTCCCCCTATCGTGTGATTCGCCTCGCCCTCACGCTCGAGCCTGCGAGATATCTCGATAAGTATAAGGTGACACCAACGCCGGAACAGGCGGGCAACAAGTGGCCCCTTCGCCCGTAACAAGGCGGTCGCTCGCCTAGCAAAGCGTGAATCCCGCTCGCGCGTGTGGGGACCTGAATTTCTCCCCCCCTTGCGGGGAGGGCGGGGTGGGGGTATTTCGAGCAGTCCCGCTCCGCGTACGATGAGTCTCTCAGCCGGCCACAAGGAGGGTCCAGATGGAGCAAGTCCTGACGATCTCAACCACGTGGGGCAGTAACGACCCGACCAAGGCGACGATCCCCTTTCACCTGGCTCGCGGCGCCAAGCAGGCCGGCATTCAGGTGCGCATCGTGCTCGCCGGAGACTCGACCGAGCTGATTCGCGCCGGCGCAGCCGAAACCGTCCGGGGCAAAGGAGTGCCACCCTTCAAGGAGGTCCTGGACTTTGCCCGGGACAACGGCATCCCCCTCCACGTTTGAAAGGGCTGCGCTGAGGCCCGTGGGGTCTCGCAAGCCGAGGTTGACGCGGTCAAAGGCGCGTGGCTGGACCCGCAGGGCTGGGCGCGGCTGATCATAGAGGGGCGCAACATCGCCTTCTGACTAACCGGCGCCTCGTGCCGCTGCCCGCATCCGAAGAATCCGGGCCCCGATCTTGTGCTGGCGGGCGGCCTCGGCCATGGCGCGACCCACCGACACTGGCTTCCGGTCGACGACGGCAAGCACACTCCCGCCCGCCCCGCTGAGGGCGGCCCCCAGGGCGCCCGCCCCCAGAGCGGCCGCGATCACGTCATCCAGGTAGGGATAGGCCTGGCGGCGCCCCGGCTGGTGCAGCCGGTCCTGCATCGCGCTGGCCAGCAGGCGGCCGTCCCGACGGCTGCAGGCGATCACCCATTCGGCCACCCGGGCCATATTGAAGACGGCGTCAGCGCGCTCGGGTCGCTCCGGGACCAGCCGGCGGGCTTGCTCGGTCGGCGACACGGTCTCCGGCACCAGGAGGACGCAGCGCCAGGCCGATGGCCAGCTCAGCCGGTGGACCCGGACGCCATCGTCGCCAGGGACGGCCACGCAGAAGCCGCCGTGCAGGGCGGCTGCCAGGTTGTCGCCATGGCCCTCCAATGGGAGGCCGAGTTCGAGGGCGCGCTGGGTGGTCAGCCGCAGGCCGCGCAGCCGCCCGCCCAGGAGGACGCCAGCCGCGATGGCGGCGGCGCTGCTGCCCAGCCCCCGGCCGATCGGGATTTTGCTCCCCACGGCCAGCTCCAGGCCCTCCAGCGGCCGCGCCCAGCGCCGGAATGGCTCCTGGGCCGCCCGGACGATCAGGTTGGTCTCGTCCAGGGGCACCTCCCGAGCGCCCTCCCCGAGCCAGTGGATCCGGGTTTGGGGCGCCTCGTGGGCCGAAACCCAGAGCTGGAGATCCAGGGCCAGGGCCAGCACGTCGAATCCAGGCCCCAGGTTGGCCGAGGAGGCGGGCACCCGGAGCCGGACTGCTCGAGCCATAAAGTGCCTTCCATCTTGACAGCGTGGGTGTCAGGGGTTACTTATGGCTCACACAAGTATCGCCAGGAGGAGGGTCTTAATGGCCACGACGACTAGGGAGCTGCTCTCGGAGCGAATTGCCCCCGGCATCCTGCCCAAAGTTCTCGGCCCGTTCGACATGGTCGCCATCTTCGTCGCCATTGTTCTGTTCGCCAATCAGGGCTCCGTCATCCAGGCCGCCGGCGCCGCCGGCTTTGTCTACTGGATCATCGGCTTCGTCACGTTCCTCATCCCGGGGGCCATCGTCACCGGCCAGCTCGGCCTGATGTTCCCCGGCGAAGGCTCCATCTATGTGTGGACGAACAAGGCGCTGGGCGGCTTCTGGGGCTTCTTCGCCGGTTTTGCGGCGTGGTGGCCTGGCGTGCTCGTGATGGTCGCCACCGCGGACCTGATCGTGACCATGCTGCAGTTCCTCAATGGCAACTGGCTGCAGCAACCCTGGCAGCAAGGACTCGTCATCCTGGCCGTGATCTGGTTCAGCACGGTCCTTTCGATCCTTCGTTTCCGCGTCACCCAGAACATGGTCAACACCGTCTTCGTCATCTACGGGGCCGCCATTGCGGCGGTCGGCCTGGCCGGCCTGGCCTGGTTGTTGGGCGGGCACCCGGTCGCCAATGACTTCTCCCGGAACGCCTTCGGCCTGAACGGCGGCAATGCCACCTTCTATGGACTGGTTATCCTCGCCCTGCTGGGCATCGAAGTGCCGCTCAACATGGGCGTCGAGATCAAGGACCGGCGGGCGATCACCAGCTATCTCTTCTGGGGATCCATCGTGGTCATCGCCGGCTATCTCCTCTTGACGTTCGGGGCGATGGTCGTGGTGCCGCAGGCCAGCGCCAACTCGACCACCGCCATCCTGCAGGCCGTTCAGATGTCGCTTGGGAGCGTGGTCAGCACCATCGTCACCCTGATCCTGATCGCGTTCTTCCTCTTCAACACGACGGTCTACAACTATTCGTTCGCGCGGCTGCTCTTCGTCTCCGGACTGGACCGTCGCCTGCCCGGCGTGATGGGCCGGGTCAACCGCAACAAGGTCCCCCACGTCGCGGTCTTCACCCAGGCCGCAATCACCTCAATAATCACCGTGATCACGTTCATCGTCTTCGGCTTCGGTGCCAACATCAACCTGGGCACGCAGATCTATCTCATCCTGCAGGCGTCGGTCACCGTGATCTGGTGCGTTTCGATGGTTCTCTTGTTCGCCGACGTGCTGGTTATCCGTGGCAAGTACCCCGAGGAATTCAAGCGCGAGCAGTTGGCGCCCATTGGCGTCTTCATCGTCGCCTCGGTGGCGGGGGCCATCGCCAGCGCGGTGGGCATTTGGGTCACCCTGACCGGATCCTGGAACGGGCAGCTGATCGGGAACCGCGACTGGCTCTGGCTGGTCGGGGGAGTCGGCGTCATCTCCCTGGCGGTCGCGGTGGTCGTCTACATCCTCGGCCTCAACCAGGCCCGTCGGGCCCAGGCGGCGCAGGCCTGATGGCCTCGACCATCACCAACACGGTGCGCGCGGCGGGCCCGGAGGTCCGCCGCAGCGAAATCGTGGCCCGGGCGGAGACGGCGGGACTCCGCCTGGTCCGGTTCCTGTACTGCGACAACGATGGAATCATCCGCGGCAAGGCGACCGGCATCGCCGGATTGAAGGACCGGCTGGAGACGGGCATCGGCCTGACGGTGGCCATGCAGGCCTTCACCATGCTCGACCACCTGGCCACGGTGGAGGGCATGGGGCCGGTGGGCGAGATCCGGCTGGTCCCGGATCCCGACACCTTCGTGATCGCGCCCTACGCGCCCCACACCGGCGTCCTCCTGGTCGACATGGAGACGCTGGAGGGGAAGCCGTACGCGGCCGACGGCCGGGCCTTCCTGCGCCGGACGATCGCACGCGCCGCCGCGCAGGACCTGGAGATCGTGGCCGCCTTCGAGCCCGAGTGGTCCCTAGCGCGCCAGGTCGACGGCGCCTTTAAGCCGCTGGATGAGAGCGGCTGCTTCACCACCACCGGCATGGATATGGCGCAGGACGTGATCGACGAGATCGTCGCCGCTCTGGAGGCCCAGGGGCTGACGGTCGAGCAGTATTACGCCGAGCTGGGCTGGGGCCAGCAGGAGCTCACCATCCGGCACACCCCGGCGCTGCAGGCCGCCGACCGTCACCTCCTCTACCGAGAAACGGTGCGGGGAGTGGCGCTCAAGCACGGGCTGTTCGCGTCCTTCGCCCCCAAGCCATGGGCGGACCAGGCCGGCAACGGCTGCCACCTCCACTTTTCGGGGTGGAATCGCGAGCGGACCGTGAACCGCTTCTACGACCCGAAAGCCCCCTACAACCTCTCCGAGCTGGGGAAACAGTTCATGGCGGGCATCCTGGAGCACCTCCCGGGGCTGGTGGCGCTCACCTGCGCGTCGGTCAACTCCTACCGCCGGCTGCAGCCACAGATGTGGGCCTCGGCGTACCGTGTCTGGGGACCAGATAACCGGGAGGGCGCCCTCCGGGTGGCGTCCACCTTCCGCGGCCACGAGGCGGAATCGATCAACATCGAGCTCAAGTCGTCGGATTCCAGCGCCAACCCCTATCTCGCCCTGGGCGGGGTGATCGCCGCCGGGCTGGATGGGATCCAGCGGCAGCTCCCGCTGCCGCCGCCGGTGACGGTCGATCCCCACACGATGGACGAAAAGGCGCGCCAAGCGATTGGTGGCGACCGCTTACCCCAGAGCCTGAAGGAAGCCGTGGGCAACCTGAAGCGCGACCGGGTGCTGATGGAGGCGCTGGGCGAGCGCCTGGCCACCTCCTACATCGCGGTCAAGGAGCTCGATATCGACGCCTTCGCCGGCGCCGACGAGGCGTTCGAGCTCCGCCAACACATCTACAGGTATTGACTCTGATCTCGCCCTGAATTCCCTCCCCCTCAGTGGAGGGAAGGGTGGGGGGAGAGCCTGGATGTCCCTCCCCGTGCGGGAAGGGAAAATGATCTCCCTCCCCCGTGCGGGGAGGGGGGGTCTTGATCCTTTGACGATCAGCCCGAAGATCAGTGTGGAACCAATGGGCCCCTCCTCCGTTATACCCACGTGATGACCACCCGGCCCCTGCTGCTGGCGCTTGCACTGACCCTGGCGGCCTGCGGGACACCCCAGGCGAGCGTCACGCCGTCTTCGACCCAGCCGGTATCGAGTGCCTCTTCGTCCCCGAGCCTCGGGCCCTTCACCTGCGCCGATCGCTCGGGCGGCGTCACCAATGCGTTCGCCGACCTGCGCGCCATCCGGGTGGCGCATCAGACCGGCTTTGACCGCATCACCTTTGAGTTCACGCCCTGGCC
>DASQAY010000374.1:0-13210 GCA_035635515.1 Candidatus Eiseniibacteriota bacterium
GCGGAAGGGTTGTGTCCGTCCCAGTTGTCGTCCCAGTAAAGGTTGTGGATGGCCGGGTGACCCAGGACGCGGCCAGTCACGACGACCGGGAACCCGAGGAGGGTCGTGAGCGCGGCCGAGACGGCGGCCGCGTTGGCCGAGACGCCGCGGTTGTCATCCAGGAGATTGGGCGCCGTGCCGGCGCTGACCGGGGCGGCGTTGAACACGGTCGAGAGCATGAGCACGGCAAGGCACGACAGGACACGTCTGGTCACGGCGGTTTTCTCCCTTTCGCCCCTCTAGCGCGAGACGCTTGTGTTACCGATATCAAGTCGCCGATCGCCTAGTCCTTACGGCTTAGGCAGCATCGATGTCATGACGGTTGTCGCGCTGAAGTCACCGCGTTTATCGGCGGCGCGAACTGCCCTGGCCGACGGCCAAGACGTGTTCAGCGCGCACTACTCGCGGGTGGGCGCGGCCGCCGGGACCCAGCTCTACCTCAAGGCACGACGGTGGGTGCCGCGCTGAAGAACTGGGCCGGGTCGATGGGCGAGTTGTCGACCCGGACCTCGAAATGGGTGTGCGGCCCCGTCGAGTTGCCGGAGGAGCCGACCAACCCGATCAGCTGACCCCGTTTGACGCTGTCCCCAGGTTTGACGGCCCAGATCATCAGGTGCGCGTACAGCGTGCGCAATCCGTTGCCGTGCTGCAGGATCACATAGTTGCCGTAGCCGACCAGGTCGCCGTTCTGGTCCGTCATCGGCCCGGCGAGCAACACGACGCCATCGGCGGCGGCGAAGACGGGCGTCCCCAGCGGGACCGCGAGATCGATGCCGGTATGGAAATGGGCAAACCCGGCATAAGCGGCTTCAAACAGGAAGGCCGAGGGCCCAAACTCCTGGGACACGACCGCATTCGGGATCGGCCACAGCAGCCGGCCCGTGCTCTTCAGCTCGGGGTCGAGGGGCGGCAGGGCCGCTGCCTGCACCACGGCGTTCTGCGCCCACACGGCCTGCTCGATCAGCGCCAGCACCGCCTCTGTCTTCATCTTCACCAGTTGGGCCCGGGCCGCAGCGGCGGCGGGAGTGTCGGTCTGGGCGGCGTCGAGCGACTGAATGGCCAGGTCGATGGCGGCCTGCAGCTGCTGCTGCAGCTGCTCCTGCTGCGCGACCTGGGCGGCCAGCAGACCGCTGGCCGCGTCCAGCTGGTCCCGGGCCGCCTGCCGGTGCGTGCGGGTCCGCTCCAGGTCTGCCTGCGAATGCTCGAGCGCGACCTCGTCGGCCTGCACCGCCTTCACCATGGCGTGTTCCTTCTCCACGATGACGTCGCTGTATCCCATGGTCCGCAGCAGCCCGACAAAGCCACCGACTTCCAGCAGGGCGGCAAGATAGCCGCGCTGGTCCTTGTACAGGCGCCGCACGGTGGTGGTCAAGGTCCGCCGGTCTTGCTGCAGCTGGGCGGCCGCCGCTTGATGCTCGGCTCGCACCACGTCCAGCTGAGCGTCCAGCGTAGCCAGCTGCCGGTTCGCGTCCGCTACCTTCTGGGCCAGCCCGAGCAGGTGCAGCTGGGCCTCGGCCAGGGATCGCTCCAGCAGGAGGGCATGCCCTTCGGCGGCGGTCAGGTCCGCGATGATCTGACCCTGGGCCTCCCGGTTCTGGAGCGAGCCGGATTGGGCCGACGGCCCTGGCGTCGGCGGGGCCGAGGGGCTGGGCACCGGAGTGGGTGACGGCCCCGGCGGGCTGGTCGGGGTGGTGCTGCCCAGGGCGGGGACGGACCACGCCAGCATGACCAGCAGCGCCCCCGTCAGCGCGGCCGAGAACCGAGCTCCGGCGCGGGAAGTTTTACCTTTCCTGCGCGCGTCTTTACATGTCTTCAGCGCGTGATCCACCACGAAAACTACGCCCTCCACCTTCCTGAACTGCCCGCCTCCGTGCCGGCGCCCGGCCACCCCCTGCCGTGTGGGCGCCTCGATCTCACAGTGTGCGGCAATCGAGCCCTCGCTGTCACGGGGCATGATCGGCTCGAGGGGGGCCGATCCGGCGCTGCCGCTGAGTTTGTGCTAGGATTTCGCCCAAATCTTCTTGCCAGAAGGGGGAAGCTTATTGGCAAAGAGCCGGTTCATGACGCACACGGTTGTGCTCCTGGTCGCCGCTCTGATCCCAATCCTTCCGTCGTTCAGCAAAATCCAGCAAGTTGATACCGCGTACGGCGCGGGTTTGAGTAGCCCCGCCGCCGCACCCACCTCCAACGCCGCCGACGCCGTGACCATCGAGCGCGGGTTCATCCGCAAGCCCAGCACCGCCACGCCAGACCCGCCGGCTCGCCGGCCGGTGACGAGCTACACGGTCAAGACCAACGACACCCTGGAGAACATCGCCGCCCAGTACGGCTTGACGGCGAACACCCTTCGTTGGTCCAACGGCCTGACCGACGATAGCGCCGTGCTGCCCGGGCGCGCACTCGTGATTCCGCCGGCCAACGGCGTGCTGATCAAGGTCGAGGCCAGCACGGACCTGGCGGCGCTGGCCGGGCAGTACCACGTGGCCATCCAGGACATCATCGATTACAACTACGTGCGGGATCCCGCGCACCTGGTGCCGGGCAGCTACCTGATGGTGCCGGACGGGCAGGGGCCGGCCATCGCCCGGCGCGCCGGAAATCCGCGCACCGTCACCTTCAGCCACGAGACCGTGGTCTACTACGGCGCCGTCTACGGCAGTGCCAACCACTTCCCCTGGGGCTACTGCACGTGGTGGGTCGCCAACAAGCGTGCCGTGCCGTGGGGCGGCAACGCCTGGGAATGGTGGTATCAGGCCCGCCAGTACGGCTTCGCCGAGGGCCAGGTGCCCAAGGTGGGCGCCATCATGGTGCAGGGCATCACCGCCTGGTCGCCAGTGGGCCACGTCGCGTATGTGGAGTCGGTCAACCGCGATGGCTCCTTCACGGTCTCGGAGATGAACTACGGCCGTTGGGGTGTGGTCGATTTCCGGACCATTACCTCCATGCAGGACCTGGACCTGCTGGGCTTCATCTACTAGGAGACCGAGACCCCCTCCTCCCCTCGCCGCCAGGGGGAGGAGATTATTCCGTGACGGACAAGGCCCGGCCGTTCAGGGTCGGAGAGAGCGTCACCGGCACGCCATGGCGCAGGGTCTGCGCCGCGTGGCAGGCTCGCTCCGCGTGGCTGACCAGCTGCCGCACGGCGGCTTCGCGGGCCGAGCTGACCACATCCAGCGCGATGGTCACGTCCTCGAAGTAAGGGGCCGCCTCGTCCACATCGTATTTCTCGGTGTTGCGGAAGGTCGCCCGAACGTCAGCCGTAGCATCAGTGATCGGTACCTGGTAGAGGGGCGCGAACCGCGCCAGCTGGGTCAGCAGTCAAAAGGCGGTGCCCACCATGAGGTATTGCAGCGGCGACGGTCCGAGCTCCGTGCCGCCGCGGGCCATCGGCTCGTCGGATTCAACCACGAACTTGCCCATCCGCCCCTCGAGATGGACATCCTTCAGGATGCGGGCCACCGCCCGGGTGGTCGTCGTACGCTGCGCGTAGGGCTTGCTGGTCATCTCCTGCCGCAGGCGCACGATCTCGCGCATCTGCTTCTCGAGATCGACCCGACCCTCGCTCATGCCCGACATGCTAGTTGATCGTGGTTCCCGAGACCCCCTCCCCTACCCCTCCCCGCCAGCGGGGGGGAGAACTTATGCGCCGGCGACCGTGAGGATCAGGTCGGTGGCGAAGGCGAGGAAGAAGCCGCCGATGACCCCCAAGGCCGATGTCAGAGGCGTGCCGAAGCGCCGGCCCACATGGAACAGCTCACCGATCACGTATAGGATGGCGCCCATCGCCATCGACAGGAAGACGGTGTCCAGGATCGCCGAGCTCATGACGCTCCCCACGACGGTCCCCACGAAGGTCGGCGTGCCGCCGACCAGGCCGTATCCCACCAGGGCCAGCGGTCGCACCTGGTGGCCGGTCAGGGGGGCGGCGATGCCAAAGCCCTCGGTCGCGTTGTGCACCCCGAACCCGATGATCAGGAGCACGGCCAGGGTCAGCGAGCCGCTCACCCAGGACTCGCCAATGGCCAGCCCCTCGCTGAAATTGTGCAGGCCGATCCCCATGGCGATCATCAAGGCGAGGTGCGACGGCCGCTCACCGCCCTCGGCCGCCGCCCGGATGCGCATGAACCGCTGCTGAAACCAGACCAGCGTCACCAGGACGACGCCGAAACCGAGCAAGGCCACCGCCAGATACAGGAGGGTCTGGGGCGCGCTAGCGTGCTCGGCGCCGGCGGGAATGGCCCGGGCTTCGACATGGGCAATGACCTTGTGGGCGACCTCCACCAGGAGGAAGGTCAGGATCCCCGCGGAGAAGGCGTTGAGGAAGGCGCGCGTGCGCCGGCCGGCCGCTTTCCAGAAGGCGAGCGGAAGACCAAGAAAGATGGTGAAGCCGGCAATCGCTCCTAGCAGGAGGAGCTGGATATAACTCATGACCGGGCCAGCCGAACGGCCCCAACGATTATATCGGCGACATGCGGGAGAACCCGCAACCCCATTAGAGGCGGGTGTCATAATTCCCGGGACGGGAACGACGGAATCCATGTCCACACCCGAAGAAATCCTGGATCGAACGCGCGCGGAGGGGCTGGCCGAGTTAACCGGCTTCCTGCGGATTCCCAGCATTTCCAGCCAGCCGGAGCACGCCGGCGACGTGCGCACGGCGGCGGATCATCTGGCCGACCTCTACACCCACATTGGGTTGGAGAATGCGCAGGTGATCGACACCGCTGGCCACCCGGTGGTCTACGCCGAATGGCTGCACGCCCCCAACAAGCCGACCGTGCTCGTGTACGGACACTACGACGTGCAACCCGTTGACCCGCTGGATCTCTGGACGTCACCACCCTTCGAGCCGGTGCAGCAGAACGGCCTGTTGCTGGGCCGGGGCTCCTCCGACGACAAGGGACAGATCGCCATCCACTGGCAGGCCATCCGGGCCTGGCTGCAGGCGACCGGCGCGCTGCCGCTGAACCTGAAGATGATCGCCGAAGGCGAGGAAGAGATCGGCAGTCCGCATTTCGAGGCCTTCGTGGAGTCGCACCGCGACCTGCTCCGCGCCGACGCTTGCGTTGTCAGCGACTCGGGAGTGGCGGCCAAGGGTGTGCCAGCCATCGAGTGCGGACTCCGGGGACTTGTTTACTTCGAGCTCCGCGTCGAAACGGCCAACAGCGACCTCCATTCCGGGCTGTACGGCGGGATCGCGCCCAACCCGGCTCAGGCGTTGAGCGAGATCATCGCCCGTCTCAAGGACCCCAACGGGCGGGTGCTCGTTCCCGGTTTCTACGACGGCGTCCGGCCCCTGACAGACGAAGAGCGTCGCCAGTTCGCCCGGGTCCCGTTCGACGAGGCGACCTTCAAGCAGACCTACGCGGTAGAAGCCCTCCAGGGGGAGCTGGGGTTCACGCCCAACGAGCGGAATTGGGGGCGGCCAGCCCTCGACGTAAACGGGATCTGGGGCGGCTACCAGGGGCCGGGCAGCAAAACCATCATTCCGGCGTGGGCCGCAGCGAAGATCAGCTGCCGGCTGGTCCCCGATCAGCATGCGAAGGCGGTGGCTGCCGCTATCCGCGCCTACATCGAAGCCATCCGTCCGGGTTACGCTCGGAGCACGCTCACGGAGGTCGAAGGGCATGGAGACCCCTGGATCACGGCGATCGACCATCCACTGATCCAAGCTGGGAAGCGGGCCCTGCAGCGGGTGTACGGCACCGAACCGGTCTACATCCGATCGGGTGGATCGATCGGGGCAGTGGACGTCATCAACCGGCGCCTGGATCTTCCCTGCCTGCTGGTTGGCTTCGTCCTTCCGGACTGTCGCGCCCACGCGCCGAATGAGTCCCTCGACCTGGAAAGCTACGAGCTCGGACGGCGGGCCGTGGTCGAACTGTGGCGGGAGCTCGGTTCGCTCGATCTAGCCCGGCAGAAAAATCCCAAGTAGCAGCAGGGCCGCGAACAGGATGCCCAGGACGGTGGCGACCGTCTCCCCCGCCGTCATCCCACGGGACTGCTCGAAGGGATACTTGGCCGCGACGTACGAGCTGACCGCCGACTGGGCGGTATAGAGCGCGGCGCCGGTCAGTACCGACCCCGCCAGCAGGGTGACCAGGGCCACGGTGGCGTCCGTGGCGCTGCCGAAGATCCGGTCGGCTGCCAGGGCGCCAATGATCAGGCCCAGGACCAGCGCCGGGTTGACCCGCTCCGAATTGGTGCTCTCGGCCGCCTTCCGGAGGTCGTCCAGCTGCTGCCACAGGACGTAGAGGCCGAAGAAGGGGACCAGGATCCACCAGAAGGCCCGGGCGCGGGGGAAGCCCTCCCGCTTGGTGAACTTGAAGAGCTGGTAGGTCCACCAGAAGAAGTAGAAGGGGTCGGCCAGGGCGGCCAGGATGCCTACCCGCCACGGGCTCCGATACGCGTGGGCTCCGGACTGCCCACTCCCCGGCGCGGCCGGGATCTGGGGCGCCGGCAGCGCCACCGGGCTACTCCGCCACGAACCGGTAGCCGATGCCGGGCACGGAGTGAATGTACTGCGGCTTTTCCGAGTCGCGCTCGATCTTCTTGCGCAGCCGGTAGACGTGGGCGTCCACCGTCCGGGTCTCGATCTCGACCTCGTAGCCCCAGACCTTGCGCAGCAGCTCGCCGCGGCTGACCACCTGGCCCGCCTGGGACGCCAGCAGGGACAGCAGGTTGAACTCGGTGAGGGTCAGGTTAACTTCTTTGCCCTCCCGCCAGACCTGGCGGCTGTTCAGGTCGATGATCAGGCCGGGGAACTCGAAGCGGGTCTTGGGCTGCTGCTGGGCTACCACCTGCTCGCTGCGGCGGAGGTGGGCCCCCACCCGGGCCAGCAGCTCCCGGACCTCGAAGGGCTTGGTGATATAGTCGTCGGCCCCCACCTCCAAACCGACCACCACGTCGATGGTGTCGTTCTTGGCGGTGAGCATGATCACGGGGACCTGAGTCCCGTCGGCCCGCAGCTGCCGGCACACATCCATGCCACTGATGCCGGGCAGGTTGAGGTCGAGGAGGACCAGGTCGGGTTCCGACTTCTCCAGCATCTCCATGCCTTTCTCGCCGGTCTCTGCTTCAACCAGGTTGAAGTTCTGACCGACGCACGCCATCCGAACGACTTCGCGGGTCGGCGCGTCGTCCTCAATCATCAAGATGGTTTTCGGAAAGGGCATGGAAGTCGTCGCTACTCCTTCTCCAGAAAGTTGGTCACTTGCACCATGAATTTCTTCAGTTCGATCGGCTTCGGGATATAACCGCTGCATCCGGCGGCGATCGCCTCCTCCTCGCTTCCCTTCAGCGCGTTGGCCGTAAGCGCCACCACCGGAATCCGGGCTGTCGCCGGATCGGCCTTCAGCTGTCGGGTCGCCGCTAATCCATCAACGCCGGGAAGCTGCAGATCCATCAGTATCAGGTCGGGTTGGAGGTGGCGGGCCTTCTGCAGGCCCTCGGCGCCGGTGGTGGCCGTATCCACCGTGAAGCCGTTCCCCTCCAGCACCATCCGGGCCAGGTCCAGGTTGCTGGGGTTGTCCTCCACCACCAGGATCCGGCTGCGGTGGCTCCGAAGCGGCCGGAGCGGCATCTGAACCGTAAAGGTGGTGCCCGCCCCGGGGGCGCTGTCGAAGCCGATCTGGCCGCCATGCAGCTCCACCAGCCGCTTGGTCAGGGCCAGCCCCAGCCCGGTGCCGGGATACTCCCGGTTGCTGGCACTCTGCACCTGGTAGAAGGGCCCAAAGATCTTGTGCTGCAACTCCTTGGGGATGCCGATCCCGCTGTCCCTCACGGTAGTCTGGACGTGGTCGCCCTGGAGGGTGGCCTCTACCAACACCTTGCCGCCGGTGGGGGTGAACTTGATAGCGTTGGAGAGCAGGTTGTAGAGCATCTGCTTGAACTTGTTCTTGTCGGCGATCAGGGTCAGATCCACCGGCTCCACCCGGCTGGTGATGTTGATCTCTTTCTTGGTCGCCAGCCCGCGGGTCACGTTCAGGACCTCTCGCACGGCGGAATCGACCCCGAAGTCCTCGTAGACCAGGTCCATCCGGCCGGCCTCGATCTTGCTCAGGTCGAGGACGTCATTGATCAGCTCCAGCAGGTGACGGCCGCTGTTATAGATGTTGTCCAGGCAGTCCCGCCGCTGCTTCTCGGACAGATTGCCGGCCAGCCCGTCGCGGAGCAGCTCCGAGAAGCCGAGGATGGCGTTCAGGGGCGTGCGCAGCTCGTGCGACATGTTGGCCAGGAACTCCGACTTGAGCCGGCTGACCTCGGCGATCTGGGCGTTGGCCAGCTCCAGGTCCCGGGCATGGCCCTGCAGCTGCTCGTAGAGCCGCCCGTTCTCGACAGCGATGGACGCCTGGTTGGTGATGACTTTGAGGATGGCGGCGTCCAGCTCGGTGAACGGGTCCACCCGCTGCCGGGAGAGGGTCATGGCCCCCACCACCCGCTTGGGCGTGGCCAGCGGTTGGACCAGGAGGGAGCGCGGCGAGCGGGTCTGGTCCAGCATCTTGAAGCGGGGATCCTTGGTGGCGTCGACGATGTTGAGGGTGGTCAGATGCTCCACGGCCCCGCCCACAATGCCCTCGCCCAGGACGAATCGGGCGATGTGCGGCACCGCATCCTTGTGCGGGTAGGTGGCCATGGCGGTAAGCTCCTTGCTGCCTTCGTTCAAGAGGAACACCGTGGCGGCATCGAACTGCACCATCTGGGAGGTGGCACGCAACATGGCGGCGATGTTGTCATCCAGCGACAGCGATGCCGTGAAGAGCCCGCCGAGCCGGTTGAGCAGCTCGATCTCGGGGTCTGTCGCCACGTTCGGGACATTATAGGCCACGGTTTTTTTCAGCCTCGCGATCGCGCGGTGCTACCCTCGCCACCGTAACGTCACGTTTTGTGACTTTCCTGCTTCTTCGTAAGGTTGGCGCGATCTCCTCGGCGCCGCGTTGTGTGAGGCAACAGGAAACGCAAAAAACAGCCGCGGGAGGCACTTGCCGATAATCCAGTCGATGAAAGCGATCCGATTCCACCAACACGGCGGGCCGGAGGTGCTGCGCTTTGAGGACGCCCCCACCCCGACTCCTGGACCGGGCGAGGTGCTGGTCGCCCTGCGGGCCGCCGCCCTGAACCACCTCGACCTCTTCGTCCGCGAGGGGATTCCGGGGGTGTCCCTGCCGCATATCGGCGGCGCCGATGGCGCCGGGGTGATCGCGGCAGCCGGTTCGGGGGCGGGCCGGTACCCAGTGGGCACCCGCGTCTTTTTCGATCCCGGGATCAGCGACGGCACCTGCGCCTTTTGCCAACGGGGCGAACACAGCCTATGCGACCACTACCAGCTCCTGGGGGAGAACCGGGACGGCACGTTCGCCCAGGCGGTGGTGATCCCCGAGGTCAATTGCCGGCCCATCCCGGAGGCCTTTAGCTTCCAGGAGGCAGCGGCCTTCACACTGGTCTTCCTGACCGCCTGGCGGCTGCTGATGACCAAGGCCCGGGTGCAGGCCGGCGAGACGGTGCTCATCCTGGGCATCGGGGGTGGCGTGGCGCAGGCGGCCCTGCAGCTGGCCAAGCTGGCCGGGGCTACCGTCTTCGTGACGTCGGGCGACCCAAAGAAGCTGGCCCGCGGCCGCGCCATGGGCGCCGACGCCGTTATCGACCACACCACCACGGACTTTTCCCGGGAGGTATGGAACCTGACCGGCAAGCGCGGGGTAAACGTGGTGGTGGACAGCGTGGGCGCCGCCACCTGGGAGCGCAGCATCCGTTCCCTGGGCAAGGGCGGCCGGCTGGTGGTGCCCGGCGCCACCAGCGGCCCCCAGGCCGAGATCGACGTCCGGCGCGTGTTTAACCGCCAGGTCACGATCTACGGCTCGACGATGGGATCCCGCAACGATTGGGATCAGCTGGTCGCGCTGGCCAGCGAGGGCAAGCTGCATCCCGTGATCGACCGGACTTATCCGCTCGAGGCCGCCGCCCAAGCCCAGGCCCGTCTGGCCAGCGGCGCGCAGTTTGGCAAGGTCGTGCTCGATATCCCGCCCCTGTCATGAGACACGGGATGTCGGCGGTCATCATGGCGGCCGTGCTGGTCGCCTGTGCGTCGTCGCATCCCCAGGCGACGGCCACCGCGCGGCCGCCGACACAGACGCCGACCGCTACCCCGCGGGCACCGATCACGTTGCCTGCGGATCCATCGATCCAGGTGATGCCGGGCTTTGCCGCCTGGGTCTACGCCTCCGGACTTCCGGAGCCGACCGCCATGGCCTTCGGACCGGACGGCCGCCTGTATGTGACCGGTGCCGGCGGCACCATTTGGGTGGTGCCCGCGCCGGGCGCCGCCGTCAGCCGGCTCGTCAGCGGCCTGCCCGCCGCGCTCGGCCTGGTGTGGCGCGACCAGGACCTGTTCGTCTCCGTCCGGGGCAGCATCCGCGCCTACCACCTGCAGGATGGCGTCCTGACCGGCGGGGCGTGGGTGGTCGGCAACCTGCCCAACGGCCGGCATCAAAACGACAACCTGGTCCGCTTGCCAAATGGCGATTTCCTGGTGGGCATCGGGTCGACGTGTGATGTCTGTACTGAGACCGACCCGCGCAGCGCGAGCGTGGTCCGCTTCCATGCCGACTGGTCGTTCGCCGGCGTGGTAGTGCGCGGCGCCCGCAACCCCTACGGCCTGGCGATGCGGCCCGCCACGGGGACCGCCTACGTGACCATCAATGGACAGGACAACCTGGGCAGCCAGCCCGCCGACCACTTGCTGCAGGTGGTCGACGGGGAGGACGCGGGCTGGCCGCGGTGCTGGCCTTCATTCCCCGACGGCGGGCTGCACGGGTCGTGTGCGGGCGTCGCCCCGCCGCTGGCGGTGTTCGCCCCGCACAGCTCCGCCGACGGTATCGTGTTCTACGACGGCGGCTCGTTTGCGGCCGAGTACCAGGACAACGCCTTCGTCACCGAGTGGGGGGCCAACGCCGGCGGCAGCCTTGGCCGGCGGGTGATGCGGGTGGTCTTCACCGGATCACCGGGACCGGAGCACGGCGTCGCCGGCGACTTCGCCACCGGGTTCGTCCACCCGCTGCCGATTACCATCGCGCAGAACGGCGATCTGCTGGTGGGCGACTTTGGCAACGGGACGCTGGTGGAAATCGGGCCGGCAAATTAAGCCGGAATCCGGCACGCACTCGGGCGCTGGGGGCCCGAAAAACGGAAAACCGACCATCGCTCAGTGGTCGGTTTTCCTGGCCCCCGGAGGGCCCGCCCGTCGGCAGACGAGCCCCTCTATTGTGGCATCTCGGGGCCGCCGCCGCGGACCGGAGTCGCCTCGTATTCGGCCCCGGCCAAAGCCGAACGGGCGTTTGGAACCCTGGGCCGGCTGCGCCTCTTCCCACAGTCCACAGCGGGCACTGCCGTTAACGCTCAGTGAAATCCGGTGAATTCCTGTATAGCCCTTGAGCCCCGGCCCTCACAGTCCACCGGCCTCGCGAATGCTGCGAAATCGGTCGGCTGACAGCACCAGGTGGTCGAGCACTTCCACCCCCAGCAGCTCGCCGGCTTCCAACAGATGCCGGGTGACGGCCAGGTCCTCCGGGCTGGGGGTCGGGTCACCAGAAGGATGGTTGTGCGCCAGCACGACCGCGGCCGCGCCCAGGGTCAATGCCGGAGCGAAGACCTCGCGCGGCCGCAGCTGCGCGATGTTCAATCCCCCCACCGCCACCACCTCACGTCCCAACGGCTGGTTGCGCGCGTTGAGATAGAGCACGGCGAAGGACTCGCGTGAACCGGGACGCAGGTCTTGAAACTGCAGGAGCGCTTCCTTGGGCGAGGTGACCGCCGGGGCGGCGCTGTCCGGCGGGATCAGGCACCGCCGGGCCAGCTCACAGAAGGCCCGCAGCCGCTTGAGCTGCCCCCGGCTCCAGCCGTGGTGTCGCGCCGACTGCTCCGGGTTGCCATCGGGGTGAAGGAGGCGGCCTTCGCGGAGCACCGCCGCCAGCTGGTCGCGGCCCGCGCCCCGCGCCCCGACGACGGTCTGCAGCAGCGTGACGTCGTCGGCCTCGCCGCGGCCCCTGCTGGCCTGCATCGACCTGGAGCGACTCCCCTGCGCGACCGCGGCGAGACTCCACGCCGCCACGTGGTCTATTATCGACGTTTTTGCGTTTCTGTCAAGACTAGCGAGGAACGAGGATCACCAGCAGCAGGATCACCAGCACGATGGCCAGAATGCCGGCGGCCACCAGCCAGACGAGCATGCCGATGTTGATCCCGCGGGCGTTGATGCCAGGCCCCACCGACATCGGCTCGCCGGGGACGATAGGGGCGCCCTGCCCAGGAGCAAGCGACGGCGGAGAGGCCGCGCCCTGCTCGGGTTTCGGATCGTCCGTCATCCTTGCCACTCCGAGGCCTGCGTGATACTGTCCAGCACCCAGCCGAACTGTCCGGTGGTCACCGTGGCCTTGCAGTAGGTGCACACGCCCGACTCGCTGATGGAGAGCGGCGCGCCGCAGTTGGGGCAGGTGGCGACTTCGGCGGTCTCCCCGGCCTTGGTGCGGGCCGAGGCGCTGCGGACGAAAGTCCAGTATTCCGTGAACGGAGTGTTCTGGTGGGACCCGAACACCACCCGGCCGCTCTGCTCGTCCACGTCGTAGTCCGCGCAGCTGGCGTCGATCCGGGCGCTGATGGTGTCGAAATTGGCATCGCTGCCGACGGCGACCAGGCGCACACCGCCGATGACCAGGTTCTCCATTACGTTGCGTTTGTGCTGCGCGATCATGCTGTCGATCTGCGCCTTCCAGCGCCGGTACAGGCCGTCCGACATGTACACGCGAGCCGGCTCCAGGTTGCGGTCCATCCAGGCCTTCTCCAGCGCGAAGAAGGCGGCCTGCACCCGGTCCAGGAAGACCTGCTCGTTGAAGTTGGGGTCCTTGGCGATCAGCGCCGCCCGGCCGTCGGCCGGGTTCGACGGGCTGGCCGCCGGCGGCCGCCGGGGCGGCGACCAGGACGAGCCGGCGTAGGGGCCGGTGGGCGTGCCGATGGTCGTGCGCCGGTAGGCCTGGTACAGCGAGTAGAGGATGAACAGCAGGAAGAAAAATCCGAACAGCCCCCCACCCCCACCGAAGAAGAAGGGGATGGGCAGGTAGCCGCCGCCCAGCCCGCCCGAATAGCCGCCCCCGAAGAAGCCGCCACCGCCGCCGCCGCC
>DASQAY010000375.1:0-12842 GCA_035635515.1 Candidatus Eiseniibacteriota bacterium
TCGGCGTATTCGCCCCAGCAACGGATAGGTTTGAAGCCGGCCCGGCGATAGAGGCCGATCGCCTCGGCCTGGTAGAGGCCCGTTTCCAGCACCAACCGGTGGACGCCGAAGTCCCGCCCGGCGGCTTCGAGATGGTCAAGGATCTCCTGCGCGACGCCCCGCCCGCGCATCTCTGGCTCGACGTACATCCGCTTCACCTCGGCGGTCCCGTCGGCCAGCTTGCGCAGGGCGCCGCACCCGAGGGCGCGTCCCTCCGCCCGCGCCACCACGAACGTCCCGATTCCCGGCGCGAGATACTCCGGCTTGAGGTTCGGCCCAAATCTTTCTTCAGTCGAGTAGCGGCCGGCCAGGTGCGCGTCGAGCGCCGCGATCAGCCGGCGTGCATCGGCTGACTCGAAGGACTCGGCGGCGACCGTGATCTTCAGGTCAGCCCACCCGACCGCTGATTAGAAGGATCCCGATCACCCCCGTGATTACCGCCGCTGTCAGTTCCAGCGGGCGCTGGGGGATCAACGTGCCCAGCCGGTTGCCGGCGATCACCGCCAGCGCGCTCACGCTCCAGAGGGCCAGCGTCGACGCCACCAAGACCGGGACGGCGCGCTGGTAGCGCGCCTGCAGGGCCGCGGTGGCTAGCTGGGTCAGGTCGCCCCACTCGGCAATGAAGACGACCAGGAAGGCGGTCAGAAACGGCCCCCGGTGGCGGCGCTCCTCGCGAATGATCTCCTTCTGTTCGACCTCGGCTTGCTTGCGAAAATTCCTCCGGACGAGGACGGCGGCCACCACCACGAACGCCAGCCCGGCCGCGATCCGGACCGGTGTTCGGGGCAGAAAGCCGAGCAGCGACCCGGCGAAGACCGCGACCACGGATTGGATGACGAACGCCAGGGCCGTGCCGGCGAACACGGGGAGGGGGCGCAGGCGGCTGGCCATCAACAGCGTGGCCAGGGCGGTCTTGTCGGGGAGCTCCAGGAGGAAGATGACGGCGAAGACGCTCAGCCCGATGGTGAGGTCAGTCGGCACCAGTGGAGTCTACGGAGTAGGAGGTCCTGGCTAGCGCGCCCAGAGCGGGAAGGAGAGCAGGAAGATCACGATGCCGAGCCCCAGGGTGCGCATGCTAGCCGGCCAGCGCCAGCTCGGGTCCCTGGGACGAGGTCACTTTCCCGTTGAACCGGTAGCCGACGCCGCGCTTGGTGTGGATGTAGGTGGGCTTGTTGGGCTGGGGCTCGATCTTGGCCCGCAGCCGGGAGATGTGCACCCGCAAGCCCTCCTCGTAGGCCTCTTCGTCGCCGTCCCAGGCTTTGGCCAGCAGGGTCTCGTTGGTGACCACCCGGCCGGCGTTACGTACCAGCAGGAACAGCAGCTTGGACTCAGTGGGGGTCAAGGTCAGTTGCTTGCCGCGCACGCGCGCCCAGTGCTGGACAAAGTTGATCTGCAGGTCCGGGTCGATGACCACCTCGGGCTGCTCCACGCCGGCCGACTCGCCGAAGCGGCGCAGCACGCGCTGGATGCGGGCCACCAGCTCTTCCTTCTCGAAGGGTTTGACGATGTAGTCCTCGGCGTACATCTGCAGGCCCTCGACCTTGCTCTCCAGGGCCGCCACGGCGCTGAGGATCATGATCGGGACGTCGAGGTGACTCTTGATTCGCCGGCAAAGCTCGAACCCATCCATGTCCGGCATCATCAGGTCCACCACCACGAGGTGGGGGATGCCATCGTGGAGCTTGCGCAGGGCCTCCGGGCCGCTGCCGGCGGTCATGACCTCGTACCCCGCGTGCTCGAGGATCCGCTTGAGGATCTCGCGAGCCATCGCGTCGTCGTCCACGATCAGGACCCGGTAGCGGTTGACGATGTTCACTCCCTGCCGACCCGCCAGGATCGCGCGCCTAACGGCGGAGCGGCCGCCATGAATCTGGATACCCTGCAGCAAGAGGGTGTCGCCCTCGCCCTGCACTGGTATATGACCGGGTTCGTCCATTTCCTTACGGTTCCTCTTGACGATGTGATGAAGCTTGTCGCACGCGAGTGACAGCCCCTTCTGGTCCATCGCGCGGGCTGTGCGTGACCTGTCCACACGGTAGGGAGTGGGGCTTACGGCTGCTCTTACAGGGCCGGCACCGGGATGGGCCGGTTGCCGCTGGGCCCAGGAAAGGGAGGCGAGCGGTGCCTCTCGCCTCCCTCTGCGCCGATCCTACGGTCGGCCGGACCGGCGGAAATCGGTCAGAGGGCCCAGCCGCGGCGCCATTCGGGCCAAATGGCCCCGCCGAATCCGATGGCGGCCAAGCCCGGATCCACCGGATCGAGCTGGCATCTCGGGCGCGGAGGCGGCCGATCCGGGCGTCGTCTCCTGCGCGCGCTCGGTCACGCACCGACGGGTGCGCTCCCTCGCGTGCTCGTCGCCTCCTTCGGCTCGGCACGCCCCGCATCCCGATCTGCGGCGCCCGACCGGTAGATCCGGGCTAGAATGTCTGGTGCCCGCCCGGGTGGTGGAACTGGTAGACACGCAGCTTTGAGGGGGCTGTGAGCGCAAGCTTGTAAGGGTTCAAATCCCTTCCCGGGCAGTTCACCAGATTTGAGCATCAGCAGCTGGTTTCTGCGGCTCCGGTACCCCCGGCACCAGTTCGGGGAGGGGTTTCGCGGGCCCTGGCGGCTCCGGATCAAGGGGCCGGGGACGGTCACCTTCGGCACCAACGTACGGATCCGCAACCGGGCGGGGCGCACGGCGCTGATCACCCACAGGCCTGGAGCGCGCATCGAGGTCGGCGATGGGGTGGAAATCGATGGCGCCGGCATCATGGCGGCCACCTCGATCGTGATCGGACCGGGGGCCATGCTCGGCTCCTGCCTCCTGGTGGACACCGACTACCACGCCGTGGGGCCAACCCGCCGGGGCCCAGACGCGGCAGTGGTAGAGCGGCCGATCCGGATCGGCGCCGGGGCCTGGATCCAGGACCGGGCCACCATCCTGAAGGGCGTGGCGGTGGGGGAGGGGGCCGTGGTCCGGTTCGCGTCGGTGGTCGCCAGTGACGTGGCGCCGGGCGCGGTGGTGCTGGGGAATCCCGCCCGAGTGGTCGCGCCGCCTTAGCCCGAATCCAGCGTTAGTGTTGGGCTGCGGCGGCGATGTTGCTGTACAGGTTCTTGACCGTGTTGCCCAGCACCATGACCACCAGGATCAAGATGACGACCACCAGCGACAGGATCAGGGCGTACTCGAGCATGGACTGGCCTTCGAGGTCCTGGCGCCGGAGGTACGCGCGAACCGCCCAAATGAATCCACCCAAGATAAAGCCTCTTTATAAACGAGATCGACGTTGGCCCCAGCATGCGCCGTAAACGTTGCGCCGGCATTAAGCGAAACTGGCTGTGACCGGGTTGTGACCGAAGCGCTACCAGACCGCCAGGCTCTTGCCGTTGCCGCCGGGGCGAGTCAGGCCTGGGCCCGGTGGGAGCGCTGGACCAGGTAGGTCACCACCGTCAGGTATTCGGCCGAGTCCGCCGACCCCACCCAGCGGGCGTCGTCGGGGCCCCGGCCAAACAGCGCAAAGAGATCGTTAAGGGTTAGCTTCTCGGGCATAATATGATAGTAGCGGTATCATAGCACGATCTTTCCGTTCCGCCAAAAACCGAAGCGGGTCAGCGGCGGTCGTCGCGCTGGACCAGGTAGAGGACGACGGCCAGGTACTCCTGGGAGTCGGCCGAGGCGACCCAGCGGGTGTCCTCCGGTTGCCGGCCGAACAGGGAGAAGACCTCGGTCAGCGTCAGGTGCTCGTCCATAGGCGTGGCGGCCATTGGGGGTGCAACGGCCGCCGCGGCGCGAAGCGCGCGAATTCCAGTCACAAGCCGGTAACGGTTGCCGGTCGGAGGCGGGCTGCTTAAGCCGGCGGTGGCCCGGGTACACTTTCGAGGCAACTTACGGAGGGAAAATCGATGTTCTTCAATACCGGCTACTTGTTGTTCGTCTTCCTGCCCATCCTGGTGCTCAGCCTGGCGGCCCGCGGATGGGTGCAGTCCACCTACGCGCGCTATTCCAAGGTGCCCAACTCCACCGGGCAGACCGGGGCCCAGGTAGCCCAGCGGATCTTGGCCGGCAGCGGGTTGAGCCATGTCCAGATCAACGTCATCGATGGGGATCTGACCGACAACTACGATCCCCGCACCAAGACCCTCAACCTGTCCCGCGGCGTGGCCACCAGTACCTCGGTGGCCGCCGAGGCCGTGGCCGCGCACGAGATCGGTCACGCGCAGCAGGACGCGCAGGGATACTTTGCCATGCAATGGCGATCCGGCTTGGTGCCGGTGGCCAACCTCGGCTCCCAGGCGGCTCCCCTGATCGTGGTAGCCGGCCTGATCCTCTCCTGGCTGTCGGGGGGTGCCAGCTTCGGCCTCGTGATCGCCGAGCTCGGCCTCGCCCTGTTCGCCATGGTGGTCCTCTTCAACCTGGTCACCACCCCGGTCGAGCTGAACGCCAGCCACCGCGCGCTGGGCCTGCTGGCCGAGAATG
Organism: Candidatus Eiseniibacteriota bacterium; assembly: GCA_035635515.1. Taxonomy (GTDB): domain Bacteria; phylum Chloroflexota; class Dormibacteria; order CF-121; family CF-121; genus CF-121. The sequence goes on from DASQAY010000375.1 coordinate 4,499, forward strand.
GGGCAATCCTGCCCGAGGAGCAAGCCGGCGCGCGCCGGATGCTGCGCGCAGCCGCCTTCACCTACTGGGTGGCGCTGATCGCCTCCGTCCTGACCCTGCTCTACTACGCCTCGCTGGTCTTTGGCAATCGCCGCAACAACTGACCGCGCCCCGTTCTCAACCGCCGACCCCGACGCGGTCGCCCGGTTTCTGACCGGCGGCGGGGAGCCGGCATACCGGGCCGACCAGGCGGGCAGCTGGTTCTGGCGGCAGCTGGCGCCCTCTTTCGATGCCATGCAGACGCTCTCGCCCGCGGCGCGGGCCCAGCTGGAACGGGGCTACGCGTTCTCCACGGTCGCTGAACACCGCAAGCGGGAGGCTGACCGCGGGGCCACCGTCAAATACCTCTTCCGGCTTCAGGATGGACGCACCATCGAGACGGTGGTGATGCACTATCCGGCGACCGAGCGCGGACGCGCCCGGACCACGGTCTGCGTCAGCTCGCAGGTGGGCTGTCCCATCGGCTGCACCTTCTGCGCCACCGGCCAGTCCGGCTTCGATCGCAACCTGACCGAGGCGGAGATCGTCGACCAGTTCCTGGCGGCCAGCCGGGGGCTCAAGGCCCAGCAGCGCGCCCTGACCAACGTGGTCTTCATGGGCATGGGCGAGCCCCTGAACAACTACCCGGCCGTGGTGGCGGCCATCCGCCGCTGGGCGCGGCCGGACACCCTCAACTTCAGTCCGCGACGGGTGACGGTCTCGACCATCGGCCTGGTGCCGTTCATCGAGCGGCTGGCGGCGGAGAACCTTCCAGTGAACCTGGCCATCTCCCTGCACGCCCCGGACGACGCGTTGCGCTCGTCGATGATCCCGGTTAACCGCAAGTATCCGATCGCCGCGGTGATAGCGGCGGCCCGGACGCACGCGGAGCGGACCGGGCGGCGCACGAGCTATGAGTACGTGATGCTGGCGGGGGTCAACGACAGCCCGGACCAGGCCGGCCGCCTGGCGTCCGTGATCGGGCGCCACCTCACCCACGTCAACCTGATCCCGATGAACCCGGTGGAGGGCACCCCGCTGCATCGGCCAAGTCGCGACCGCACCCTCGCCTTCCAGCGGATTCTGCTGGCCGCCGGGATCTCGACCACGATCCGGGATACGCGAGGACTGGACATCGACGCCGCCTGCGGCCAGCTGCGGGCACGAGAGCTGGCGGCCACGCCCGCAGGATAGACGCACCGGCGGGGCTTGTACCCTGCATGGAGGGTCGTCCGCTGATGCCGACCTATACTCAGGGGGATTTGAGCAAACGCTTGCTGCTCTCGATTGGGGTGGCGATAACGGTCGCCGCCTGCGGCGCCTCAGCGCCGGCCGAAACGCCGCAGCAGGTGCTGGCCGCCGCCGCCCAAAAGCTGGGGGCGCTGCACACCGTGAAGTTCGACGTGCATGGGACGATCCTGACCAGGATCCCGCCCGAAGTCATGGCGGCGATGACGAACAACCAGGCGCAGCAGGGTTCCTCGGTGGCGGCCCTGGCCAACACCAGCGTCGCCCTGAAGGGGACCGGCGAGGCCGTCTATCCGGACCAGATGCACGTCAGCGTCCAGGTGACGACCACCGGGCTGGCCTTCGCCACCGAGCAGGTGGTCGCGGGCGGCAAGGTGTACACCAAGAATCCGCTCACCGGCCAATGGTTGGCCGGCGACCCCAGCCAGCTCGGCATGCAGCTCAACCAGCTCGGACCGTTGACCGCCAAGCAGATCCTGGAGGCGTCGGGGTCGGTCCAGGATCTTGGCGACGTCAGCCTCAACAACGTGGCCACCCATCACTACCGGATCACGCCCGACAAGACCAAGCTGACCACCACGCTGGAAGCCAATCCGGCCTTCGCCGACCCGCAGTCCCGCAAGGCGCTCGAGCAGGCGCTCAATGCCGGGACCCTCACCTTCGAGGTCTGGATCAGTAAGGATGATCACCTGCTGCGATCGATGCGGTCCGACGCCGACGTGCTGATCCCGGCGGCTCAGCTCGTGTCGGGAAACGCGCAGCTCCCGGCCGGTGCCGCCATCCACATCACTGCCCACCTCGATCTCACCTTCCACGACTTCAATGCGCCGGTGACGATTACCATCCCCAAAACTTCTTGATCGTTTCGCCATCGCTCCTGTCGGCCGACTTCAGCCGGCTGGGGGAGGAGGTCGCCGCGCTGGAAGCGGCCGGCGCCGACTGGATCCACTTCGACGTGATGGACGGCCACTTCGTACCCCCCATCACCATCGGGCCGGTGATGATCAAGCAGTGCCGGCGCTACGCCCGGATCCCCTTCGATGTGCACCTGATGATCGAGACGCCGGAGCGGACCATCGGGGACTACGCCGACGCCGGGGCCACCACGCTCTCGGTCCACGTCGAGGCGACGCGCCATATCCACCGGACCCTTGAGCTGATCCGCAAGGCCGGCATGCGTCCCGGCGTCTGCCTCAATCCCGGAAGCCCGCTGGACCTGGTGGGCCCCGTTCTCCCGATGGCCGATCTGCTGGTGGTGATGGGTGTCAACCCCGGGTGGGGCGGCCAGCCGTTCATCGAATCCACGCCCGAGCGGGTCAAAGCCGCCCGGGAGCTGGCGAACCGGCTGCATCCCACGCTGGACATCGAGGTCGACGGCGGCGTCAACCTGGAGACGGGGCGGAAGGTTTCGACCGCGGGCGCCACCGTGCTGGTGGCGGGCCACTTCACCTTCAGCCACCCAAAGGGCGCCAGGGCCGCCATCGCCGAGCTACACGCGCTTTAGGGAACCTACTCCGCGGTCGGCATGTGCAGGTACATGCTCTGGATGCCGACCTTGCCGGGGCCGGTGAAGCGGTTCCAGATGAGCTGCCCGGAGCCGCCGAACATGCCGGTGCGCAGCCCGAACATCTGGACCTCCATGCGCACGTTCGCGTCCCGATAGATCCACCCACCCGGCTCCACATCGATCTGCTCGCCCTGGGCGAGCACCTTCTCGAACACGTTCCCGTAGCCATGCAGCCAGACCACCCCTTCCTGGTCCTGCGCCCGGAAGTGGTCGACGAAGAACCCGGTGGAGGCGAAGAGCATGTTGCTGACGCCCTTCTGGCGCGTGAACCCGTACTCCAGGTTGGCGGTGGCGGCCAGGAACTGGTGCTCCCGGACCTCGACCGCCTGGCCGGGCGCCAGATGGATGGGGAAGATCTGGCCGGCGCCGTCGCGGGAGAAGGCGATCTCGCCCGGCCCCTGGGCCTCGGTCAGGAAGACCGGCATCCCGGCGATCATGCGCTTGAACGCACCTTTCAGCGTCTTCATGCCGATGTTCAGCTGCGGATCTTTCCAGAGGACGACGTGGTGCTCGAAGAACACCGGGACCTGGCCGCTCAAGGCGACGTGCAGGATGGGCACCGTCTCCCCTTCGATCCGATAGCCGATCCCAGGAGCCTCGCCATCCTCGACCTGGGTGGGGAGGAGGCGGGGCGGCTGTTGCATAGGCAGAACGCGTAACTCCGGCGATTCGCCGTCCTTGCGGGCGGCCGCAGTGAACGGGGTGGGCGGGCGTTTTAGCCGGTATGGCCGCGCCCGCTGCCCAGCTCTCCCGGTCCCAGCCGCGCCCGGGAAGGCAGCTCCGTCTCTGGAGCGTTGGCCTGACCCTGGCCGGCTCGGTCGGCCTGGCGGTAGCCGCCGCCCACCTACCGGCCGTCATCCCATCGGGGGCGAACCTGCGGGACCCGGACCAGGTGGTGTACGCCCGCAACATCTGGCAGGAGAGCCAGACCAGTCTTTTGGTGCTCGCCCTCTTCATCCCCTGGGTCGGCTACGGCCTGTTGCTGCGGGGCGCGCCCTGGGGGCGGTTGGCGGTGCTGCTGCTGGCGGGGGTCGGGGTCGGGCTCGGCGTGTGGATGACCATACACAGCGTCAGCTTGTACACGGCCTCGCCGCAGTACGTGATGGGGGTCGTGACCCGGGTCGACGGGCGGCAGATTACGCTGGCGGCGCGTCCGGCCCGGACCTTCTACCTGGTTGTCTCAGAGGCTGAACTGCGCGCTGCCCAGAGCTGGGTCCGGCCGGGGAACGCGGTGGGAATGTGGGTGGCGCCCAACGGCCAGGCGGGCTTCATCGGACGGCCCAGTGGCGGAAAGCCCATCCTCCAGAGCTAGGCCGGGGTCAGGCTTTGCGGGCCGCGGTCCGCAGACAGCGGGTGCAGACCATGGCCTTGCGGGTCTCCCCACCGATGGTGACGGTGGCCGGGTGCAGGTTAGGCAGGAACCGGCGCTTCGTGTGCACTTTGGAGTGGCTCACGTGGTGGCCGTACTGGGGCCCTTTTCCGCAAATTTCGCAGCGTTGTGCCATTCGTATCACTCAGAGGCCTCCGTCGCGCCCGCGCTATGATGGAGGCGAAATCAGCGGCTCATTCTAGCAGATGGAATCCAGAACCAAGCCGAGCTCGACGCCGAGAGCGAAGGCCGCCAAGACGCTGATCCAGTCCCAGGACCTGGGCCGCATCCAGGTTTCGCCCCGAGTCGTCGCTACCATCGCAGCTCACGCCGCGGCGGACTGCTATGGCATCGTGGGCATGGCCGCCCAGGGGCTCCGCGAAGGGCTGGCCCAGCGGCTGCACCGCGACAGCGTGCACCGCGGCGTCGACGTCGAGCTCCGCGAGGATGGGGTGGCCATCTCGCTCTACGTGATCGTGGAATTTGGGATCCGGGTGTCCGAGGTCTCCCAGAATCTGACCAACGCCGTTCGCTACTCGATCGAGCGGACGCTCGGCCTCCCCGTGGTCGAGGTCAACATCCACGTCCAGGGCGTCCACGTCAGCGGGGTGTAGCCCGTCGCTCCTTCGCCGGCACCAATGAGCCCCATCCTGGCGTGCGACGGCCGTCTCTTCCAGGAAGCCCTGCAGGGGTCGGTGGCCTGGCTGACTGCCAACCGGGACGAGATCGATGCGCTCAACGTGTTCCCGGTCCCGGACGGCGACACCGGGACCAACATGCTTCTCACCATGCAGTCGGCCTTGGAAGAGGTCCATGGGGTCGACGAGGCCCACCTGGGCCGGCTGGTCAAACGGGTGGCCCACGGAGCGCTGATGGGGGCCCGTGGCAACTCGGGAGTCATCCTCTCCCAGATCCTCCGCGGGGTGGCCCTCAAGGTCGAGAACCGGGCGGCCGTCGATGGGCCCGGTCTGGCCGAAGCGCTGGAGTCCGGCGCCACGGTGGCCTACCGCGCTGTCATGAAGCCCACCGAGGGCACCATGCTGACCGTCGTCCGGGAGGCCGCCCATGGCGCCACCGCCAGGGCGTCCCAGACGCCGGACATCGTGGACGTGACGCGGGCGGCCTGTGAGGCCGCGCGGGTGGCGGTGGAGCGGACCCCCGAGCAGCTCGAGGTCCTGCGGCGAGCAGGGGTGGTGGATGCCGGCGGATTCGGCCTGCAGATCATCCTGGAGGGATTCCTCAAGCGGCTGGAGGGCGAGCCGGCGGTCGCCTTCGCCCGGCCCGCGGCCCACCACGCCGCCCCCCGGGCGGTGGTCGCCCCGGAAACGGGCTGGGGCTACTGCACGGAGTTCATCATCAACGGCTCAGGCCTGCCGCTGGATGAGGTGCGAGCCGAGATCGCCCGGCGCGGCGAGTCGGCGCTGATAGTCGGCGACGAGTCGGCCATCAAGGTCCATGTGCACACCCACGAGCCCGCGGTGGTGATGGCGTACGCGCAGCAGATCGGCACCCTCAGCCGGATCAAGGTCGACGACATGTCGGCCCAGCACCACCGGTTGCAGGGCGAGGCCTCCCGAAAACCGCGAAGCCTCAAGCATCTGGGGATCGTGGCGGTGGCCAGCGGCCGGGGCTTCCGCCAGATCCTGGAGAGCCTCGGGGTCGACTCCGTGGTCGAAGGCGGTCAAACCATGAATCCCTCGACCGAGGACCTGCTGTCCGCGGTGGAGTCGGTGCCGGCTGCCGAAGTGGTGCTGCTGCCCAACAACGGCAACGTGATCATGAGTGCCCAGCAGGTTCCGCCTTTGAGCCGCAAGCGGGTGCGGGTGGTCCCATCGCGCAGCCTGCCGGAGGGGATCGCGGCCTTGCTCGCGTTCGACTTCACGCAGGACCTGGAAGCCAACGCCACGGCCATGGGGCGTGCCCTGAAGGCGGTCCGCACGGTGGAGATCACGACGGCCGTCCGCGACTCCGCCGTCGATGGCCTCCAGATCCACGAGGGGGATGTCATCGGCCTGCTGAACGACCGCGTGGTGGCGGCGGGCAAGGCGCGGCCGCCGGTGATCGACCGGGTGCTGGGCCGGATCGACCCCGGCTCCGTCCAGACCATCACCATCTATGCCGGGGCGGACGCCCCGGATAGCGAACGCGAAACCATACGGCGGCAGCTGGCGGAGCGGTTTAAGAACAGCGCTGTCGAGCTGCAGGCGGGCGAGCAGGCGCTCTATCCCTACATCATTGCGGTGGAGTAGCTAGGCCCGAATCCACCGGCTCGCCCCGCATCCCTATCTGCGGCGCCCGACCGGTAGATCCGGGCTTAGCCTAAACCAGGATCTGATACAGGTTGGCGGCCACGCCCATGGCGGTCAACCAGGCCCCGATGCGGAAGGCGTGCCAGACGCGCGGTCGCCGGTACTGGAGCACCATCAGCACTCCCAGGAGCACCGCGATGGCGACGCCCTTGACCGCGTAGGCCGCCAGCTCGCCCTGCGACCCCACAATAGGCGCCATGATGCTGTTGAGCTCCGGGTGGCTGAGTCGGAGGCCGATGTGGGTGGTGATGATATCCAGCGCCTGAAACGCCAGGAACGCGACCACGATCACCGCCTGGGTTCGAATGGACGGGGCCTTCACCATTCCGTACCGATACGTTAAACGCAGCCCCTTTCGACCCACGCGACGCATCGGTCGCGGGGCTGTCGACGTCCGGCACGTCGTATTCGCGCCGAACTCGTGGCTATACTCGTGGGCGTGGTCCGGATTGTTACGGATTCCACGGCGGCCATCCCTGCCGCGGACCAGCAGGCAATGGCGATCACGGTCGTCCCCCTTAATGTTCACTTTGGCGACCAGGTCTTCCGTGATGGGATCGACCTCTCGGAAGCCGAGTTCTTCACTCGCCTGAAGGCGTCGCCTCGCCTGCCAACCACTTCGCAGCCGTCGGTGGGCGCCTTCGAAGAGGTCTTTCGTCCTATTCGGGAGGCAGGCGATGAGGTCCTGGCGGTCCACCTCTCGGCCAAGCTGTCGGGCACCTTTGGCGCGGCTCGCATGGCGGCCGACGCCGTCGACCACGAGCACATCACGGTGGTGGACTCGGGAACCGTCGCCATGGCCATGGGCTTCCTGGTGCTGGAGGCGGCGCGGCTGGCCCGGCAGGGTGCGCCGCGGGCTGCCATCACCCAGCGCGTCGAGCACCTCATCCCCCGCGCGCGAGTGATCTGCACCATCGATACACTGACCTATCTCGAGCGCGGCGGCCGGATCGGACGGGCGCAGGCGCTGCTGGGCGCACTCCTCAACGTCAAGCCGCTGCTGGGCGTCACCGACGGCGAGGTCCTGCCGCTGGGGCGAGCGCGCAGCCGCGCCCAGGCGCTGGACCGGCTGGTCGAGATCCTGCAGCGGGACGGGAAGCTGTCCCACCTGGCGGTGCTGCACGGCGGGGCCGAGAACGACGCCCTCAAGTTACGTGAGCGAGTGGCCAGCCGCTATCCGGAGCTCACCATTCCGCTGGCCGAGATCGGGCCGGTGATCGGTACCCATACCGGGCCGGGGGTCATTGGGTTCACCTACCTCACGGCTTAGCCCCCGGCTCAGAGTCATCAGCGGCGGCCCGGCCCTGGACCAGCCGATCACGGTGCTGGGCGGCATCAAGGAGAAGACCGCCGAAAAGCTCCAGCGGCTGGGCATCGCCACCATCGAGGACCTGCTTCTGCACTTCCCGTTTCGTCACGAGGATTTCAGCCGGGTCACGCCCATCGGCTTCGTCAAGCCCGGCGCCAAGACCACCATTCGGGCTCGCGTCTATCGGGTCAGGGCTGGGCTGACGCGATTCCGCCGGATGCGGTTGACGGAGGCCGAGCTGTCGGACGGAACGGGGAAGCTGCGGGCAGTCTGGTTCAACCAGCCGTGGGTGACCAAGGCGCTGGAGGGAACGACCGAGATCTTCGTGGCCGGCACGGTCGAGCGCGACGGTGCCGGGTTGGTCATGAAGAGTCCACTCTATGAGCGCGTCTCGTCGGATCCACGCCATGCCGGCCGCCTGGTGCCCATCTACCACGAAACGGCCGGTCTCACGTCGCGCTGGCTGCGGGAAAAGATCCAGGCGATCCTGCCCCTGACGGAGCGGCTGGAGGAATTCCTGCCGG
>DASQAY010000376.1:0-22664 GCA_035635515.1 Candidatus Eiseniibacteriota bacterium
GCTCCGCAGCACCAGCAGCGCCCCGTCCCGCAGCTCGGGAGCCAGCTCGTCGACTACCCGGTCGAACACGCGCGTGGACGGATTCAGGAATTCATCGATCGGCGTGCCGACGACGGTGACGACGGTAGCAGTGCGCCGCACGATCTCGCTGGTAGTGCTGAATTCGAGGCGACCGCTGGCGAGCATCGAGACCAGCAGGCTGTCGGCCCCCGTTTCGCGAAACGGCATCTGGCCGCCGCGCACGGTGGCCATCCGGGTCTCATCGGTGTCATAGATCCCGACCCGGCAACCGACCCGGGCGAAGGCGAGCGCCAGTGGAAGACCCACGTGACCGCAGCCGCCCACCACCACGAGGTCGAGATCGGCCATCGGTTCGCGGTCGGGGGTCCGGCTCATGTCAATACAAGCCCCGTCCCAAAGGCCTTCTTGCGGCCGCTAACACTGGGTGGGAGCCGCGGGATCCGGCTGCAGCGTCACCAGCTCATACGGATCGATGGTCTCCCGGGCGCTGGCGTGAGCCGCCAGCCACGCGTCCAGCCGGGTCGACCCGGGGTGCGAACTCAGGTTCCAGGGCTCACCCGGTCCGTTGGGACCGAGGACCGCCAGCGTGACATGCGAGCGCTCGAGCTGGCAGATGATGGTCTGCTGGACGGCGTCCTGGTTGCTGAACCCCGGCAGGTTTTCGAAGTAGACGGTGCCGGGGCGGCGGTCCGACAGGAAGTAGAGCGTCGTGTCATTGAACAGGGCCAGGTCGTTGCGCTGCAGCCCGACGAAGAGGGGCTGCCCCGCCGGGACCTGCGCATCGATGCGACGAACTAGCGCGGCCAGCCGGTCGGGCGGCATCCAGGCGCGCGCCCCGACCAGCGTGACTCGGGGGAGGACGCCCGGGCTGGCGGGCAGGCTCAGATCCCGGAGGGTCAGGCCACCGGCCGCCAGGGCCAGGCTGGCCAGCGCCACCACCGACATCGCCCATTCCAGGCGAGGCTGGAGGGGGACGCCGCGTCGGCGCTGCTGCAGCAAGAGGACCAAAAGCATGGCGGTGGCGGGCCAGGCCGTGAGCGCGTGCGCGCCGTCGGCGCGGGTCCACACCCAGCCGAAGAGCAAGACCCCGGTGATCAGGAACGCGAGCACGGCGGCCCTCTCGGGGCGGGGGAGCTTCCGCAGCCAGAGGGTGCGGATCGCCCACAGCCAGGTGAGGGCGAAGGCGCCGGCCATGATGGCCACCACCGGACCCTCATGGCCCTGGCCGAGCGGGATGTGGCGCGCCTTCGCGTACACCGTCACCGTGGTCTGCACCAGCTGGACGTAGACCGGCGACGGCCCGGCCACGAAAATGACTGGACCCCAGAGCAGCACCACGCCCAGGCCCGCGCTGGAGACATAGGCGAGCAGCGGGTCAAGCCGCCCCTCGAGGCGAGCGGCCACCGCGTAGCCGGCCAACAGGCCCAGGCCCAGCGCCGCGCCCAGTTCGGGTCGGGCAAACGCGGACAGGGCGGTGAGCGCCCCGGCGGCCAGCGCCCAGCCGCGATGCGGAGCCACCTGACCGCGCACAAACGCGGCGAAGGCCCCCAGCAGGATGAGATCCGCCAGCACCGCCGAGTTGAAGGCGGGAATGGAGAGCGCGACCAGCGCCAGCAGGCTGGTCATCAACAGCCGGAGCGCGCCGCGCACGCCGATGACCGTGATCAGCGTGTAGGCGGCGCCGGCGAAGAGGAGCACGCTGGCGATGGCCAGCCCCCGCTCCACCAGGGCGTCGACCGCGATCACGCGGAACGCGGAGCCCAGGACCAGCATGTCCAGCGGTCCGTAGGTGGACCAGAAGTCGCGATAGGGGATGAGTCCGTGGGCCACCAGCGCGGCCTTGGTCAGCGTCAATCCTTCGTCAAATCGGTCGAGGGGCGCCGCCAGGAAGCGGGCCGCCACGGCGATGACGCACAGGCCGGCCAGCGCCCAGAGGACCGCGCGCTGGGGCCCGAACGCCTGGCCAAAAACGCGGACCACCTGAGGGCGGGCGGCAAAAGCGCGGTTCGCCGGGAGCGCCACCCTCAAGCCCCCCCGATGACCCGATAGAGGCGCACGCCGCCGGCTGCGTACACCAGCCCCAGAAACGGCTCCTGGCCGGGATCGAAGCTCCGATCCTGCCGCTCCTGCGGACCCCAGTAGAGGAGCGTCATCCCGTTGTCGTGGAAGAAGGACCGCAGCTGTGCCGGCGGGGTGGTCGCCTGCAGCATGGCGTCGGCGGTCCGGATCTTGCCGAAATAGTCGAGCGTCTCGGAGTAGTGGCCGACGTAGACGGGCACGCCGGACCAGGCCGGAATGTACAGGCCGTCGCCCGGCGAGGACAGGACCCGGTCGGCCCGCTCGTGGTGGGTCGACAGCCAGTTCATCGCCTGGACCTGATCGGCGCTCAGATAAATCTCCGGGTACACGCCGCTGGCGAAGCGGAGCGCGATGGCCAGCACCAGCGCCGAGGAGAGGCAGAACAGCGGGACCAGGATCCGCTCCAACCGGGCGGCCCGGCGCGGCCAGCGGGCCAGCAGCGCCCGCAACCCGACGGCAGCCAGGAACCCCAGCGGCACGTACAGCGCGTCCAGCAGCCGCCGCTGAATGTTGGCCACGTTCGGGAGGTAGAGCAGGGCGATAACCAGCGGCGGCCAGACGGCCAGCAGGGCCAGCTCCCGATCGCGCCGCCGCCAGGTCAGCGCCATGGCGTAGGCGGCCGCAGCCAGCGGCAGGCCGAGGCTGATCAAGAGGCTCAGGATGTTGGGAGCCTGATGCTTCCACTGTTTCGCCCACAGGGCGATGGTGGGGTCCGTGTACAGGACCCAGGCGTTGTAGAGGAGCAGCGGAATGGGGATAGCAAAAGCCGCGGCTTCGGCCAGCAAGCTGCGAGCCGCCGGCCGGGCCCTCCACCGCCAGCGGACCAGGCGATAGGCCGCCCAGATAATGGCCAGCACCGGGATCATCTGGGGGTGGATGGCGGCCAGGGCGGTCAGCCAGAGACCGGTGAGGAGCAGGGGGCGAATCGCGGGCCGCTTCTGCAGATCGAGCAGGCCGATCAGCGCCAGCACAATCAGCGTGGTGGCCCAGGCGAAGTGCGGGATGGCCAGCAGGGAATACCAGCCGGTGAGCTCCGGCAGGTGCAGGTCCAGCGCTTCCAGGCGCATCCCCAACACGCCTGGGGTCCCCAGCGTCTGGGCCACAAACCCCAGACCAGCGGCCAGCATGGTCAAGACGACGGCCAGCCGGCGCAGGTCGGGTGCCAGCAGGCGTCGGGCCAGCCGGTCGACGGCCAGCACCAGGGCCACGCCCCCGGTCACCCGCGCCAGGTGGTAGGCCGCCACCAGCGGCAGGTGCAGGAGCGCCGCCAGGTGGCCCAGCAGCAGATAGAACGCGAACAGGAAGACCCCGCGGTGGGCTTCGCTGGTGTAAGGGTCAGTCCAGAGCCAGGCGCCATCGGCTCCCTCGCGCATCTTGGCCAGGTACGTCGTCGCATCGTCGGCGATGAAGAAGAATCCCGCGAAATGCTTCCCGGGCGGGGTCCACGCGTAGGCCAGCAGGTAGGGGACCAGTGAGATGGCGCCCAGGATCAGGGCCAGCACGATTGGGAATCCGACCGTCACCGCCGGCCGGCGGGCGGGGGCCGGGACCCGCGTCAGCGGGACTGCAGCAGCCACCGGCTTCCCAGGAACAGGATGAGGGTGCCGCCAAAGAGGGCGTTGGCGGTCAGGACGGTGAGCGGATCGCCGGTCTGGGCTCCCCAGAACGCCGCGGATCCGAAAGCGGGTCCGGGATGCCACCTGGAGAGGACGCTCACGCACAGCACCCCCGCCGCCAGCAGCGCCGTTGCCGGAACCGGCCAGCCGCGTCCAGCCAGCCGCGCGACGCTCAGCCAGATCAGCGGCAACAACACCACCAGGTGATGCTCCCAGGTGACCGAGGACAGGAGCGGCAGCAGCGGTAGGAACGAGAAGGCGGCGGCCGTGGGGTCGAGCCGCCAACTGCTGAGGGCCCACCAGCCGAGCAGTGCCAGCGCCGCGCCGACGGCCAATCCACTCTCCCAGGGCACCGCGACCCAGGGGTTGGTGTACGGGTTGGTCGTGAGCAAGCGGCCGAGCACTCCGGCCAGGGATTGATTGCTGTAATAGGCCGTCCCCCGGGCGAGCGCGGGGAGCACCTGCCCGAAGAAGGTCACCGTATCGCTGGGGCGAACCAGCATCCCCGCAGCGGTCGCGCCGGCGAAGCCAAGCCCCAGAAAACCGGCGGCTCGCCATCGACGTTGGAAGAGGAGCCAGCCCAGCAGCAGGAGCGGGGTGATCTTGATGGCCGCTGCCACTCCCAGCCAGGCCCCCGCCTGGCTCTGGCCCCGCAGGATCCCGACCACGCCCAGCACCAGCAGGGCCACCACCAGGAGGTTGGTCTGCCCCTGGGCCACGTCGACCAGCAGCGGAAAAAAGGTGAAGGTCAGAACCAGCGCCACCCAGCGAGCGGCCCACGGCGGATTCAGGTAGCGGACCATCACGGTGATGCTCAGCGCCAGGGCAGCCTGCATGGCCAGCAGCCAGGTCCAGCCGGCGACCACCCTCGGGAGCCAGGTCAGGGGGGCGATCAGGACGGCAAAGACCGGCGGGTAGATGTAGGCCGGTCGCAGCGTGGGGTCCGGAAATGGGTGATGGAGGAAGGCGTCGTACAGGGGACGCCCCGCCAGCAGGTCGCGCCCGGCACTGAGATAGGCGTCCAGGTCCTGGTGGCCGGAGCCGGCGAGCACGGCGATGTACAGGACCAGGCTGGAGACCGCCAACCCGATGGGGATGGCCCTGCGCACGGCACGGAAAACCATGCCTCGGTGGAATGAGTCCTGGGCCAGGGCAGGCGCCGAAGCTGGCATTGCGGTCGTATAACGCCTCGGCCCCGGGGTTCCGCCGATCCAAGAAAGGGAATTCTGAACAGGCTCGTTATAGGGCCGTGATCGGAGGCGCCCAGCCCCGGGAGCAGGCCGCCCCGGACTCCGGCGCCCCTCCCGCCTTCGCCCCGGGCGCCCCGTTCCGCCGGGCGGTCGACCGCCTCCTGTCGCCGCTTTCGTACGTGGTGCTCTTCGGCGGAGTGCAGCTCGGGCTGCTGTGGTGGCTGGCCCGCTTCTGGCCGGGCTGGCTGATCGCCAGCGCGACCCTGGCGCTTTGCGTGCTGATCCTGGCGCTGGCCGCGGTCACCAACCGATGGACTGCCAAGATGCTGGTACTCCTGGTGGCGATCGGGCTGCTGGTCGCCTGCCCGACGGTGGTCCTGATGCACGACCGCACGGTGCGCGGGATCACCTCTGTGGACCACGACGGCGCGATTCAGGCCGAGGTCGCCATGGATCGGATGCTTCACGGTCTACCGATCTACGGCGTCGACTGGTCGAAGACCGCCGTGGCCCAGGTGCCCTGGGACTATTCCAAGGGGCCGACGAATCCGGCCCTGCATCACAATGTCTACTTTCCATTGGTGCCGATGGCGGGGATTCCCGTGGCCCTGGTGGCCCACTGGCTCCGGATCCCGTACGACTACCGCCAGGTCCTCCTGATTTTCCTGGCCATTGGTCTTTGGGCCATCTGGCTGCTGCCCATCCCGCCCGCCCGGCGCTTCGCCATGGCGGTCGCGCTCTTCCTGGGCCCGCTATTGGGACTCTACGTCTGGGCCGGAAGAAGTGACGTCCCGGTGGTGGCGCTGGTGATCCTGGGGCTGGCCCTGCTGGCCCGCGACCGTCCGGTGCTGGCCAGCCTGGTGATTGGCGCGGCATTCGCCTACAAGCTCTTCGCCGCTCCGGCGGTGCCCTTCTTGCTGGCCTGGCTCTGGTTGCGCTGGCGCAGCCAGCCGAAGGGATGGGAACTGGGGCGTTGCCTGGTGGCCCTGGCCAGCGTTCCCGTGATCACCATCACGCCGTTCCTGCTGGCTTCGCCGGCGGCCTTCCTGCGCGATGTCGTCCTGTACCCGGGGGGTGGGGGTGCCGACCCGTATCCCATTTCCGGTTTCGGGCTGAGCGGGCTCTTGCTCGCCATCCAGGCTATCCATCCTCAGGACCGGTTTCCCTTTTGGGCGTTCCAGCTGGTCGCGTTGGCACTGGCGCTGGCCGTGACGATCCCCTGGTTCCTGCGGCGGCCCTCGGCCGGTCGATGGCTTACCGGATTCGCCGTCACCCTCTTCGCCCTTACCTTCTTCGCGCGCTTCTTCAACGACAGCTACCTGACGCTGGTGCTGGCGCTGTTCGCCGCCTGTGCCCCGCTGGGGGACTCGACGCTGCTCGCCCGAGCGACGGCCCCCCTCCGCGCGGCTCCGTCGTGGCTGGACCGCGGAACGTGGCGTTAGCTCGCCCGCTGCCGGCGCCGGAGGCCGCGCCCACCCGCCGATCCGCGCTGCGTCCCGGAGAGTGGCGCTGGCCGGCCCTGGTCGCCGCGGTCGTGCTCGCCCTCACGCTGGGCCCCCTCCTGATCGCCTGGTTGGTGACTCCCCCCGGGACCACCTTCACCGGCTACGTGGTGGTGGGCGTGGACGGGCCCGTGTACGTCTCGGACTGGCGGCAGGGCTGGGCTGGCGCCTGGCTGTTCCACGCCATGTACACCTCGGAACCGGTGCCGCCGGTCCTCCTCTTCCCGTGGTACATCTGGAGCGGGCACCTGGTTGGTGGGATCGCCGCCCCGTGGCTCTATCACCTCACCCGGCTGGCCAGCGGCGGTGCGCTGCTGCTGGCACTCTACGGGCTCACCGCTGAACTCTTTCGCCCACGCCGCCTTCGGCGGCTGGCCTTTGGGCTGGCCGTCCTGGGTGGCGGCGTCGGCCCGTTCCTGGGGAGCTCCCCGCAGCTCGGTCCGCTGCGCCTGAGGGCGACCGAGATGTTGGTGTCAGGGACCAGCCCCGGCGACCTGGTGTCGCTGGCGCCACACTTGCCCTGGGCGGCGGCCTTGCTGTGTTTCCTGTTCACGGCCGCCCTCCGCTACGGGAAAGCCCCGTCGGGGCGAACGCTGATGGCAGCCCTGGCGGCGCAGCTTGGCCTGGCGCTGGTCTACCCGCAGCTCGCCCTCCTGCCGGTGGTGGTGCTGGTGGGATTGGCGGTCCTGCACCGGTCGCGGCGCCTCCTCATGCTGGCGGGCGCCCTGGCGGTCATCGTCGCTCCCTATGTCGGCTACCTCGGCCTGGTCCAGCTCCGGGCGCCGATGGCCCTGCGCCAGGTCCGGTTTACCTTCGACCTGGGCGACCCCTTTGGATTCCTGGTGCTCTCGCACCTGGTGGCGACCGGGTTGATGGTGGCGGCGTTCGCCCGTCGCCGGCTTCCCCAGGCGCTCTGGCTGCCGGGGCTGTGGATCGGCGCCATGACGGTGTTCATGTTCACGCCGGGCGTCGCCCCCCTGATGGGGCGGACGTTCCTGGCCAGCTCGGTCCCGTTCGGGTTGATGGCGGCCGGCGCGCTGGTCGTGCTGCGCCGGCGGATTGCTGGCCCAGCCTGGCGCCGTCGGCTGGTCGCGCTCAGCCTGGCCGGCTCCAGTCTCTTCGGTCTGTACAGCCTGGCGCAGCCGTATGCCATCGCCGCCGGCCGGCTGGACGCCGCCGCGGAATATGAGCGGACGGACGAGGCCCGCCTGCTGGCCTGGGTCGCGCCCCGCACCAGCCGGCAGAGCGTGATCCTGACCACCTACCTCGACGGGCTGTTCGTGCCGGCGCAGACGCACGCCCGCGCCTATGTGGGGCACCCGGATCAGACCATCGATGTCGCCCAGAAAGCTGCGCTGGCCGTCGGCTTCTTCGACTCGTGGTCGGCCGGGCAACGCGATGCGTTTCTGCAGGCGAACCACATCACGTACGTGCTGGCCCCTGACGCGGCCCGCGTCGACCGCCTCCGCGATGACCCCATGCTCGGACTGGTGCAGGAGTCTGGGGGGAGCGGGCTGTTCGAGGTCCGGCCATGAGCCGCCGCCGCCGAACGTGGCTGGTGGGCGGGCTGGCCGGCCTGGCCCTGGTCCCGGTTGTCCTCAGCGTCCGCGGCGGGGCCGCCAGCGTGCAAAGCTCGGACTTCACGGTCCTGTACACGGCCGCCAGCCTGGTCCGCCACGGACAGCTGGCCGCGGTCTACGACCAGGCGAAAATGGGGCCGGCCTTGCTCCAGGTGTCCGATGGACACATCGATCCGACTCTCCCCTTTGACTATCCGCTGGCCGACGCGCTCCCGCTGGTGCCGCTCACCCTGCTGCCGCTGCAGGCCGCGTTTCGCGTCTGGCAGCTCCTGATCCTGCTCCTGCTGGGGGCCGCCGTCTTCGTGCTCAACCGCCTTCATCCGCTGGGCAAGTCGGCAGTCCCCTTCGGACTGCTCGCGGTTCTGGCGGCGGAGCCAACCTGGGCACTCTTGACCGAAGGACAGCTCGGCGGCGTGCTCCTCATCGGTACTGTCGCCATGCTGGCTGCCGCCAGTCGTGATGTCGCGGCCTGGGGTTTCCTGGGCGGGGTGTGGCTGGCCTTCAAGCCGCAGTACCTGCCCGCCTACCTGGCGCTGCTCTGGGCCGGCCGCTGCCGCCGCGCGCTGCTGGCAGTCGTCGCCGGCAGCCTCCTGGTCGGCTGCTCGGCCTTGCTGGCTGGCGGACCGTCGGGAATGATGGCCATGGTGCGGGGCATGCTGGCCGGCAGTGCCTGGGCGGATCTGCGCCACATGGACAGCTGGGCCGGCCTGCTGGCCCTGGCACTGCCGCCCCGGGTCGCCATGATCGGGGGGCTGGGTCTCTTCGGGGCGACCCTGATCTTGCTTCCGGTGCTGGCCGCCCGCCGGCAGGTGGACGTGCTCCCATTTGCGGGCCTGGCCGGCTGCCTGGCGCTGCTCGGGTCCCCACACACCCTGCCCCACGATCTGGTACTGCTGCTCGTCCCCGCCTGGGCCGCGTTCGTGCTCCATCGCCAGGGCCGCCTGCGGTCGCCCGTCGCCGGACTGGTCATCTTGCAGCTGGGATGGGTCGCCGACCTTCACGGGCTGCCGTTCAGCGCGGGAGCGCTCGCCCTCACCGGCGTGCTGGGCTGGTACCTCCGCGACTTCACGCGGCGGGCGGCAGCGAGATCGCGGCTCTCCCAAGCTGCGTGAGTGCCAGCCGGCGCTCGTGCCGCAGCATCAGCAGGAGCAGGATCCAGAAGGTCAGCAGTCCGCAGAGCTTGACCGAGGTTCCGGCCAGGATGCCGATGGCCTGCAGCGTCGAGTGGGCCACCCCGTCCGATGGGAGCGGGAAGGCCCGGCGGTCGAGCCAGCATAGGAGATAGCCGGCGGCCAGTGAGACCGCGTAGCGGCGTCCCGGACGTCGCTCGATGATCCAGGCCATGGCCACCGCCAGCGGCAGCAGCAGGGTGACCAGGTGGTGCTGCCAGGTGACGCTGGACACGATCAGGAGCGCGACCAGGAGCGCCGACAGGTTCAGCCGCAGCTGCCAGGGGTCGCGGCCGGCTCGGCCTGCCTGCCAGAGCGTGATGCCGACCACGATCACCAGGCTGCCGCTGATCAGGGCGGCCGCCACCCGCGCCGTCTGGCTGCCGAACACGCCGGGGAAGAGGTCGACCCAGCGGCTGATCAGGCCATTGATCGACCCGTTGTCCCAGTTGGCATTCCCCAGGCTCAGCCGGGGGAGCACCACGGTGAAGAAATCCAGGCTGCCGGGCGAGGCCAGCATGGTGAGCGCGGTAATGGCGCACAGGGCTGCCGTCGCCCACCCGGCGATCGCCCACCGACCGAGGCGGGCGAACAGGGGGATCAGGAAGATGGGCACCACTTTCAGGGAGGCGGCCAGCGCCAGCGTGATCCCCGCGGAGCGATTGTGGTCGCGCAGCGCGGCCCACAGGGTGGCGGTCAGCAGCAGCAGCCAGAGGCTGGCGACCTGCTGGAAATGGAGCGTGAGGTAGACCGGCATGAAGATGAACGCCGCGATCAGGAACAGCCGCCGGGCGGCCGGGGTCAGCTCGGGGTTGATGCGCAGGATCAGCCAGAGCGATGCCACGAACGCCGCCTGCACCACCAGCAGCCACACGCGTCCCGCCCAGAGCAGCCCCAGCGGGGTCAGGGGTGCCAGGGCCAGCGCGAACATCGGGGGATAGATGTAGGCCACCGTCCAGGCGTGGGTTCCCCAGAGGCGTTCGAAATCGGCGTAGACATTCGTGTGATGGGCGGCGGCCACCGCGCCACCGAAGTAGTTCTGAAAGTCGAACCGCAAATCGCCGGGCGTGAGCGTGATCCACTGAGAGACGGAGTAGAAGACGTAGTAGCCGATCACCAGGACCAGCACCAGGCGTTCGATGCCCTGCCGCGCCTTCGGTCTAAAGAGCAGCCGGATCCCGTACCAGTGGCTCACGCGGCGGCCTCCATGGCCGGCGGCGCGGGGGCCACGATGCGCCGGTGCCAGGCCCAGGCGGTGAGCGCCACCGGGATGGCGCCAAAGCCATTGAGGGGCCCGAGGTGCAACCCCGTGAAGTACAGCAACGGGCAGAGGGCGAAGGCCCAGATCGCGAGTTCCACCCAGGGATCGTCGAGGCCGCCCAGGGTGGGCTCGACCAGGATGGCCACCACCGGCAGCAGCAAGATGGCGTCGAACGAGTGCACGAACGGGACCGCGCACAGCCAGATCACCAGCAGGGTCATCCCCACCATGGGGCGGGCCGGCAGGCGCCGGACCGCCCAGAGCCCATAGGCGCCGAGTGCCAGGCAGACCAGCACCAGGGCTGCCGTCTTCATCCAGCCGCCCAGCAGCGGGTAATAGAAACTGTGCAGCGAGGCAACGTCCGGCTGCGGGCCCTGCACCGAGCGCCACAGCTGCAGGATGCCCCGGGGCCATTGCGCCAACCCGGGTCCCAGCAGGCTGCCGGCGATGGCGAACATCGCCAGGGTGCCCACCCCGAAGGCCACCAGCAGGCGACGCCAGGCGCCCGTCTGCAACAGGATCACCAGCGGCAGCACCAGCCCCAGGTTGGGCTTGATCCAGACCACCGCCAGCAGCAGGCCGGCCGGCCACGGCTGGCGGTTGGCCAGCACCAGGGCTCCGGCGAAGGCCGCGAACACCAGCGGCGTGGCCTGGCCGAGGAACAGGCTGATGAACACGACGGGGGAGAGGGTGACCGCGAACAGGCCGAGGCTCAGCGGCCGCCCCCGCCAGCCGAGATGGCGGAGGATCAGCCAGGCACTCCCGACCGTGATCAGCAGCAGGAACACGGTGAAGACGGCGTCGGCGGCTGGCCACGGGAGCGTCGTCAGCGGCACCAGCGCCGCCAGCAGCCAGGGCCCTTCGGGCAGGGGCAGGAAATCGTAGAAGCGGGGGTCGCCGCCCTGCAGGTGGTGCGGGGTATTGTACAGAGCCTCCTCCGTCGGGCCCAGCTGCGACCAGTCATACGGGTTGCCGCCGGCGCGAAGCACGGAGGCGCCCGCGTAATAGGCGCGGAAATCCTGTCCCACCGTGGGTGACGCGAGCATCTGGCGCGTGTACGCGATCAGCAGCAGGGCCAGGAAGCCGAGCAGCAGCCGGAGCCGAAAGCGGCGACGCCTCGCGGCCACGGCCGGCGCGCTCACGGCCCGGCGTGGGCCGCGAAGGACCGGTTCTGGGGGGTGTCGCGCATCATGATCACCGCGTGGTCCGGCGTGGTTTTCAGCACGAACCAGGCGCCGCGCGCCTGCTTGAGCTCGGTGATCAGCGGGTCGTCATCCCGGAAGATGACCCAGTTGACCTGGTAGCGGTCCAGCAGCTTGGGCTGGTCGGGAGCCAGGTAGATGAGGTGGGCATAGTCCTCCAGCAGGGCGTCGCCGGCCAGGGCCGCGTCCCCAAAGATGAAGACCTTCTGCCCGCTGGCGGAGAGACGGTACACGAGGTAGCCTCCCCATCCGTACTGGTTCAGCATGTGGCCAGGGGGTGGATTCTTGGCCAGGAAGGTGGCCGCCTGGACCGGGTAGTCGTGGGCCACCCGTTTGCCGTCCAGGGCCTGGCCATAGACGGGAGCGGTCGCCCCGACGACCGCCAGGGCGACCAGCGCCAGGACCAGGCTGTTGATCCAGAACGTGAGCGCGTTGGCGGGCACCGGGCGCAGCCGGACTCGGCCCTGGACGCGCTCCCAGGCTTGCTGGCCGAGGTCGGCGAGCAGGGGCACGCCGACGATCACGAACAGCGCCAGGTGGCGCACCGATTGCAGGGCCAGCGCCAGGCCGCAGAGGAACAGCAGGAATGACCGGAGCTCGACCTTGCGGACCACCGCCAGGCCGCCGACGACCAGGAACAGCATGGCTTCGAAGAACCGGATCTCCGCCATGTGGAAGTTGGGCGAGGCCCACTCCACGATGAAGCGTTGCTGGACGCCGCTGAGCTGGGTCTGCACCGCGTAGATGTAGAGATTCCAGCCGTTGGGGTTGATGATGATCGCCAGGAGCGACACCAGCCCGATGAGCCCCAGGTGCTGGAGGCGCACGATGGGCATCGCGTCCGGTCGCCCCAGGACGACCTTGATCAGCTCGGCGACCAACGCGACGCCGAGAAAGATGAAGGCGACCACGAACCCCCCATGCAAGTTGGCCCACAGCACCATGACCAGCGGCAGCGCGTAGAGGGCCCGGCCGTTGCCCTCGCAGAATCGCTTGATCCAGAGGTACGTGAGGGCGGCCAGGCAGAAGGTGACCATCTGGATGCGCGGGCCCCAGATCGGGTTGGCGGCCGCCACGCCCAGCGCCAGCGCCAGCCCGGCGATAACGAAGTTGACCCGGCGATCGATGGCCCGGTAGATCAGCAGAAAGCCGGCGGCCGTGCAGAGCCCCAGCGCCAGGCTGACCAGGGTCAGCCGGCCGAAGCCGAACAGGGCCCCCAGGGCGAGCTCGCTCAACCACTCGTGGGTGATCCAGGAATGGCCGGCCACCGTGTAGGTGAAGAGGTCGTGGTGCGGCACCCCGTGATGCGCCAGGATCCAGTTCCCGGTCGCCAGGTGCCACCAGAAGTCGGGATCGGTCACCGGTTGGATGGCCGGGATCAACAGGATCAGCACCACGGCCAGGGTGAACAGGCGGGGCAGGTCCAGCCACTGGTACAGCACGGCCACCCCGGTGGCCGGTCGCCGCTTCGGCTGGCGCGGGAGAGGAGCTACGGAGGCCAATTTAACAGTGTGGTAACGACGGGAAGCACTGGAGTTTGCGACTGCCGGCGATCATCCGGGCTTAGCTCAGAACGCCAACGGGATGAGGCGGCGGGTGCGGGCCGCGTAGGCGGCGTACTCGGGGTAGGTCCGGCGCAGCACGCCCTCCTCATAGACGGTGCGCACCAGCTCGGCCGCCACGAAGAGGATGAAGACAAAGGCCGGCGGGCCGGCGATGGTGGGCAGCACCAGCCCAAAGCCGGCCAGGATCTCGCCCAAGTAGATCGGATGCCGGACCAGCCGGTAGGGGCCAGAGGTGACCAGGCCGCGCGCCTCGGGAACGATGCTGAAGCGGTGGCGCAGGTAGGCGAGCGCATAAATGGCCTCCCCCATGCCCGCGGCGAGGCAGAGATTGCTGGCCGTCAGCACCGCCAGGTTTTCCGATCGGGCGGGGCTGGGAACCAGCACCAGGGCGAACAGCACAAAGCTTCCGACCATGGCGGCCGCTACCGCCACCGGGTTGTGGTCCCGGGCGACCGCTCGGCCCCGGACCATGTACATGATCAGCAAGAACGAGAAGAAGGCCAGCGTCAGCAGGCGGTTGACCAGGTACACGGCGGTGCTCCAGTCCTGCCCCATCCGGCCCAGGCCGGCCAAAGCCAGCTCGGCCTGGATGGCCACCAGGAAGCTGAACACCCCCAGCGGCAGGGCGCGGCCGAAGAAGAACGACAACCTGGCCGTCATGAGATCCCCTACCGTAACTGGAAATTCGGAAAATTCGTGCCCATTTGACGGTGGTTGCGGCACCATGTAACTGGAAGTCGGCAAATTCCGTGCTAACATAGTGGCCGCCAAAATCGGGATTTTGGCAGGCTTAGGGGGTCTCTAACCCACATGAATGCTACGGCGGTTGCGGACGAGGTCTTCGATCCGTTCGTCCTGCTGCACCAGTCCGTGATGACGCGCCTCCAGATGCTGGAGGCCGAGGTGGAGCGGACTGAGCAGAAAGCCCACGAGCTGGAACGCTCGCTGGAGGCCTTGAAGGAACATTCGGAAGAAATCGAAGTCACCGAGAAGCACATCCTCAACAACCTCAAACACTTCTCGGCCGATGAGATCCAGACCGTCTACCACGACATCGTGAACGCGCAGCTCAAGCTCGAGCGCGCCCAGGACCAGTACGAAGCGCTGGTCACGCGCCAGGCCGAGCTGAAGGACCAGGGCCAGTTCCTGCGCTCGACCAGCCAGATCCTCCTCGACCTCCAGCGGATGCATGGGGAAGAGAGTCCGCCCAGCCGGGCCGACGGCGAGGCCCAGTTTCGGGACGCCTCACGCCAGGTGTTCCAGATCATCGAAGAGGAGCGGATGCGGATCGCCCGAGACATGCATGACGGTCCGGCGCAATCGATGGCCAATCTCGTGCTCCAGGCCGAAATCCTGGAGCGGCTGCTGGATCGCAATCCCAAACAGCTGGTGGCCGAGCTGGCGGAGTTCAAGAACAGCGTGCGCAACGCCCTGGAGGAGACTCGCCAGCTGATCTTCGACCTGCGGCCCATGACCCTGGATGACCTGGGGCTGATCCCGACGCTCCGGAAATACATCAAGGAGTACGGAGACCGCTACGGACTGACCACGCGATTCAATGTCGTCGGCCAGGAGCGCCGGATGCCGACCAACCTGGAGGGGGTTCTCTTCCGGATCATCCAGGAGGCGCTCACTAACGTCCACAAGCATGCCCGGGCGAAGACCGCCGAGGTGACCATGAACCTGCAGCCGGGGCGGGTCACGGTGGTGATCAAGGATGACGGCCAGGGCTTCGACGTGGCCAAGACGGAGGCCAACCTGCACAAGAACAAGAACCTGGGTCTGCTGAGCATGCGAGAGCGTGCCGAGCTGGAGAAGGGGACACTGGAGATCCGCAGCCAGCCTGGGCGGGGGACGGAAGTCAAGGTCGAAATGCGGATCGACAAGAAGTAAGTCGCTTGGCGGACCTCGTCTCCCTCTCCCGCCAGCTCCAGGGAGAGGCCGGGGAGAGGGTGGGCCTGCGACGCGGGCGTCCCCAGAGTAGGTGTTACCAGCTTGTAACAACTCCCGTGCGATTCCTCTGCGGGGACCGCGTTGCTACGGGTGTCGATCGATGCGACACTGACCGTGCGACGCGATCCCTAGTAAGGAGGTGAATCGCTAAATGCTGACCAGCCTTTATCTTCGTCTGCGCGAGCTGCTCAACCGTGAGGAAGGGCAGGGCATGGTAGAGTACGCCCTTATCCTCGTCTTGATCGCGGTGGTTGTTATCGTGGTCCTTATCGTCCTCGGCAACCAGGTCAAGAACGTCTTCTGCAACATCTCGGGCGGCCTGGGCCAGTAAGCCTCGGCTCATAACGAGCACACAAGAGGGCTTCCTCGCGGAAGCCCTCTTCGTTTTCCCGCAAGGAAGCTTCGGGATTTGTGGATACAGCATGCGACGGGAGTGCGTGCCGCCGGCTGCGGCGGCGCCCAGTATTCAGGAGGTGAGTTGATTGGCGACCGAGGTGAAGCCGAAGAGCAACCGGCTCCTCATGCTTTTCGGTGTTCTCTGCGCCCTCGGGGCTTTCGGGTTGGCACTGATGCTCGGAAAGACCAGTGGGGGTTCGATTGGTGGAGGAGGCGGCCCGAAAAACATCCCGGTGGTGGTCGCCACCCGTGACATCCCGCCCGCGACCCAGCTGACGACCGACATGGTGACGATCCAGTACTTCAGCTCGGACCAGCAGCCCCCCTTTGCCTTCAAGTCAAAGGACCTGGTGGTTGGGAAGTACTCCGCCATCACCATCCATCTGAATGAGCCCCTGTCCGACAACCTGCTGGTCGCCTCCGCGGATAAGGTGACCGTGACCAAGCAGCCATACCTTGACATTCCGACCGGCCAGGTCGGCATGCAGATCCCCACCGGGGAGCTGGTCGGCGCCGGCGGGTACATCCAGCCGGAAGACCGAATCGACGTCATTGTCACGCTGGGGGCGACGACCAAGACGGCCTTCCACAACCTGCGGATCCTGCGCGTCGGACCGGCAGGCGGCCAGAACACGCGCGGCATCAGCAGCAGCTTGACCGTCGTGGTCACCCTGCAGCAGGCGGAAGACCTGAAATTCCTGATCGACAATACCAACTACCGGTACGTGCTCAAGTCGGTGAAGGACTACGATCAGCCGGACCCGGATACCCTGGGAACGGACATCAATACCTTCAAGGCCACGTACCACCTCCACTAACCCTGAGGAGACCGGACATTGACCACCTGCTGCGGAGCAGGGAGCGATGGTGGGAAGAGGGACCGGGTCCCTCTTCCCGTTGACAGATTCCCCGCGAAGTCAGAAGATTTCGCGGGGAATGCTTATGTGGGAATTCACCAAGGTGAGCTGGAATCGATGAATCCGGGCATGAGGGTGCAGGGATGAGCGACGGGCTGATCAAGGTCCTGATCGTCGACGATATCCCGAGCACGCTCGACAACCTGCAGAAACTGCTCTCGTTCGAGCCGGACATCCAGGTCGTCGGCACCGCCACCAACGGCAAGGAAGCCATCGACCTGTCCAAGAAGTCCGCCCCGGACATCGTCCTGATGGACGTCAACATGCCGATCATGGACGGCATCCAGGCGACCGAGATCCTGGCCCAGGAGATTCCCAACTCGCCGGTCATCATCATGTCCGTCCAGGGAGAGCGCGACTACCTGCGACGGGCAATGCAGTCGGGCGCCCGGGAGTTCCTGATCAAGCCGTTCTCCGGCGACGAACTGATCGCCAGCATCCGGCGGGTGTACCAGCTCGAGCAAAAGAAAGAGTCGTTTATGGCCAAGGCTCCGGCCGCCACCGCGGCGGGCGGCGCCGCCCCGGCCGTGGCCGCCCGTCCGCGCCCAGACCAGAGCCAGGTCATCTTCTTCTATTCGGGCAAGGGTGGGGTGGGCAAGTCGTTGATCGCCGCCAACCTGGCGGTGTCGATGGCCAAGGAGACCAAGGCCCGGGTGGCCCTGGTCGACCTGGATCTCCAATTTGGCGACATCGGGGTGCTCCTGAACCTGGACCACTCGCAGGGGATCACCGACCTGGTCGAAAACATCGAGCACATGGACCCCGATTTCATTCGCGAAGTCATGGTCGAAGGGCCCTTTGGGGTCAAAGTCCTGCTCTCGCCCATCAGCCCGGAGCTGGCGGACCTGGTCACCGTCGACCACATCCGGAAGATCTTTGCCGAGATGCGGAAGATCTTCGACTTCATCATCGTCGACTCCGGGACCCACCTGGGGGAAATCAACCTGGAAGTGCTCGACCACGCCGACCGGATCGTGGTGGTGACGTCACTCAGCATCCCGGCCATCAAGGACACCAAGCTGGCCCTGAAGATCTTCGACTCCCTGTCCGTCTCTCCGGACCGGGTGATCCTGCTGTTGAACAAATCCGACGCGCACTCGGAGTTCAACAAGGAAAGTGTGGAAGCCAACCTGCGTTTCCCGATTACGGCCCAGATCCCCAACGATGCCAAGCTGGTGATCAACTCCATCAACCGGGGCAACCCGTTTGTGACCACCCATCCGGAGTCGGAGATCAGCCAGCGGATCCGGGAGCTGGTGGGGAAGATGCTGCCCAGCGCCCCGGTCAAGGAAGTCGAGGTCGTCGACAAGAAACAAAAGAAGGGCCTCTTCGCCCGGCGATAGGCCTATGCACCTCACTTCCCGGATCCCTGCACGTTCTCCAAAGCCACGCTCCGTCCATTGGCTGGCCACCGGGCGTAGTAATGGGCAGGGACGGGTGTAGCCATGTCCCTCCTGGACCGCGTTCAGAAACAGCAGGGGCCCGACCCCAGCGTGCCGGAAGGGGCCTACGTGCCCCAGGCCGGCCAGCCGGCGGCCCGGCCACCGCAGGGCCGGATGAATGCCACCTCGGCTCGGGCTCGGACTCCCTTCGAGCAAACCGCCGAGCGGGTCAAGGTGCGGCTGCAGGCGCGCCTGATCGAGGAGATCGACGACACCGAGGAGAAGAACCCGGAGGAGACGGCCGCCCGCATCGTGGAGCTGCTCGACGCCGTGGTGGCCGAGCTGGGGCTGACGATGACCAAGCTCGAAAAGCAGAAACTGCAGGACTCGGTGCTGCACGACTTCCTGGGGCTGGGCCCGATCGAGTCGCTGGTGAATGATCCGCTCATCACCGAAATCATGGTGAACGGCCCCAACCAGGTGTTCGTCGAGCAGAAGGGCAAGCTCACGTTGAGCGGCGTCCAGTTCGAAAGCGATGCGCAGCTGCGCCGAGTCATCGATCGGATCGTGTCCACCATCGGTCGCCGGATCGATGAGAGCTCGCCCATGGTGGACGCTCGGCTCAAGGACGGGTCCCGTGTCAATGTCATCATCCCGCCGCTGGCGTTGAACGGCGCCATCCTCACCATCCGGAAGTTCTCCAAGACGCCGTACATGATCAACGACCTGATCAAATTCGGGACGATCACCGAGCCCATGGCCAACTTCGTGCGGGCCGCCGTGCGGTCCCGCCTGAACATTCTGGTCTCCGGAGGGACCGGCTCCGGCAAGACCACCACCCTCAACGTCCTGTCCAGCTTCATCCCGGAGGAAGAGCGGATCGTGACCGTGGAGGACGCGGCCGAGCTCCAGCTGAACCAGGACCACGTTGTAACACTTGAGTCACGACCCGCTAACGTCGAGGGCCGGGGCCGGATCGCCATTCGCGACCTGGTGGTCAACGCCCTCCGTATGCGGCCAGATCGGATCGTGGTCGGCGAGTGTCGCGGTGGCGAGGCCCTGGACATGCTCCAGGCCATGAATACCGGGCATGACGGATCGTTAACGACCATCCACGCCAACTCCCCACATGACAGTTTGAACCGCCTGGAAACGTTGGTGTTAATGGCGGGAGCCGAATTGCCGTCTCGGGCGATCCGGGAGCAGATCAGCTCCGCCATAAACGTCATCGTGCAGCAGAGCCGCCTTCGAGATGGTCAGCGAAAGGTCATCGCCATCAGCGAAGTCATCGGACTGCACGGCGACCAGATCAAAACGCAGGACATTTTTGTGTTCAAGCAAACCGGCGTAGGCGAAGACGGGAGAGTGCAGGGCTACTTCACGCCCACCGGCATCATCCCCAAGTATTTCGACCATATGCAATCGTCCGGCGAGGGCGTGTCCAAGGACTTGTTCAAGCCGGTACCGGATCCCGCCGGAAAAGGAGGCGCATAGATGACCACCATCTTCATCGGCCTGGCGGCCGCCGTTGGCGTCCTGATCATCTTCATGGGGCTGGCGGCCAACCGGGGGTCCCAGGACCCGGACCTGCACATGGATGCCTACAATCCCGCGGGCGCGGGCGCCGGCGCCGGCAAGGGCGGCCTGGTCGAGGGCATGCTGGAGGGCTTCAACCGGCGCCTGACGCGCAAAGGCGGTCGCACGTCGGGGTTGGCCGACGAGCTCATGCGGGCCGACCTCAAGTTGCGCGTGTCGGAGTACGTGATCCTGGTCATCGGCCTCATCGTCCTGCTCGTGTTGGTCATCTACCTGCGCTTCCACAACGTGTTCCTGGCCGTGTTCGGGATCCCGGTCGGGTACTTCGTCCCCGGTTTCTATCTGAAGTTTCGCCAGCGGCGTCGGCTGAAGGCGTTCAACAACCAGCTGGGCGACACCATCGTCCTGCTCTCGAACGCGCTCAAGGCCGGCTACTCCTTCGCCCAGGCCATGGCGACCATCGCCAAGAGCTCCTCGCCACCCATGTCCGACGAGTTCGGCCGCGCCGTCCGCGAGATGAACCTGGGCGTGGCGGTGGACGACGCCCTGCAGCACATGGTGAAGCGCATCGAGAGCGAGGACTTTGACCTGATGGTCACCGCCGTCCAGATCCACCGGGTGGTCGGCGGCAACCTGGCCGAAATCCTGGACACCATCGCCTTCACTATCCGCGAACGGATCCGGATCCAGGGTGAGATCCGCACCCTCACCGCCCAGGCCCGCGCATCGGGCTACATCATCACCGGTCTGCCTTTCGCGCTGGCGCTGGTCCTGACCTTCATCAGCCCGAGCTATATCACGCCCCTCTTCCATGAGTGGCTGGGCTACGTCCTGATCGGCATCGGTCTCATCTCGATCGCGATCGGCTACGGCATCATCAGCAAGATCACAAACATCGAGGTATAGGTGCAGCCTTGAATATTTTCCAGATCATCTTCGGGATCGTGGCGTTTGGCGGAGTCCTGATCTTTTTCCAGGCTGTCACGGCCAGGCCCCGCGCCGACCTGATTGCCGAGCGGCTGTCGCAGTATCGGGATCACAACCTCACCCTCGATGAGATCGAGCTGTCGCTGCCGTTCAGCGAACGGTTCATCAAGCCCGCCCTGGAGCGGCTGGGTGCCCTGCTTACGTCCCGGATGGCCAAGAACCGCCAGGTCGTGATGCAGAACAAGCTGAACCTGGCCGGCCGTCCGTACGGCCTCAGTGTCAACGCCTTTGAAGTCCTCAAGGTAATTGCCCTGCTGGTGTTCGGCACCCTGGGGCTGTGGTTCACCCTGGTCCTGGGGATCAAGCTGCCGGTCCAGGCCGCCCTGGTCGTGGCGGCGGGCGCCCTTGGTCGCTATATGCCCGATGTCTGGCTCAACGGCAAGATGAAGGGCCGCCAGAAAGAGCTGCGGCTGGCTCTCCCCAACGCGCTGGACCTGCTGACCATCTCGGTGGAGGCCGGGCTTGGCTTCGATGCCGCCATCGGCCGCCTGATCGAGAAGTTCCACAACTCGCTCACCGATGAGTTCGCCCAGGTGCTCAACGAGATCCGGCTGGGCCGGCCGCGCCTGGAGGCGCTGGACGAGATGGGGCGGCGTTCGGGCGTCGAGGAATTGCATACCTTCACCCAGGCGCTCATCCAGTCTGAACAGCTCGGCGTGGGCATCGCGAAAGTCCTACGCATCCAGTCCGAGGAAATGCGCCGCCGGCGCCGGCAGCGGGCGGAAGAGCAAGCGGCCCAGGCGCCCCTGAAGATGCTGTTCCCGATGATCGGGTGCATCTTCCCCACCCTGTTCATCGTCCTGATGGGCCCGGCCGTCATCATCATCATCCATACCTTCCAGCACAAATAATCGAAGGCAAGAAACCCATGCCGGTTTCTTTCCTTCGCGGCGCTGGTCGGCGGAGCCGAGCCTGCGGCCAAGCCAGCGCCTCAACCTTTTTTCCGGCGCGAGCCGTGCGTTATAATTCAGGAGAGGAGTTTTGCGACTAACTAAGAACGACGGGACGGTCGTCGCCCAGCCGCTGGAAGAGGCCACCACCTTCTTCACGCAGGGGATGGGCCTGATGTTCCGGCGCACGATCCCAGCCGGCGGGGGCTTGCTGATCTATCGCTGCAATGGCATCCACATGATGTTCATGCGCTTTCCCATCGATGCGGTGTTCCTGGACAAGTCGAATATGGTGGTCAAGGTCTATCACCGGCTGCTCCCCTGGATCGGGCTCATCCCGTTCGTGTGGAAAGCGGACCGGGTGGTCGAGCTCCCTGCCGGGACCGCCCGGCGGCTGCACCTGGAGCGGGGGGATCGCCTGGCGCTGTCAGCCTGAGCCGCGCGCTGCTCGACCTGTTGTTTCCCCCACGATGCGGCGGCTGTCGCCGGACCGGGTCAAGCTGGTGCCCGGCGTGTACCGCCAGCGTGCGCCCGGCCCCGGTCGCGTGGTTGGACGGCACCCCGCTGATTGCGGCCGGGCGGCTGGAGGGCGCCTGGCAACACGCCATTCACACCTATAAATATCGCGGCCGGCCCCAGCTGGCCGCCGCTCTGGCGGGATCCCTGGAACGCGCCGTCCGGGCAGCCGGGGTGCGCCCGGCCGGGCTCACGTTCATTCCCCTGCACCCGGCCCGGCAGCGGGCTCGCGGATTCAACCAGGCGGAGCGGTTGGCCCAGTGCCTGGCCCCCCGGCTGGGCCTTCCGCTATTTGCCGGCCTGGCTCGCTGCCGGGATACGCCGCCCCAGGTCGGGCTGGACGAGGCGGAGCGCCACCGGAACGTCGCCGGCGCCTTCCGATGGGTGGCTCCGGGGCCTCCACCCCCCGGCCTGGCCCTGGTGGACGACGTCTGCACCACGGGGGCCACGCTCCAGGCGGCCGCCGCGGCCATCACCGAAGCCGGCGGCCGGCTGTCCGGCTTCCTGGTCCTGGCCGTTGCGGCGGTGCAAACTTTGCCGGGTGGGCTCGTTACAACGGGAAGAGTCCGCCTGCCCGACACTCCTGTTCAAGGAGAGCACATCTGATGGTCAATGCTTCCGAGGTTTCGCACGACGAGCTGCAGCGCTATTACGACGCGCTGGGCCCCATCCGCGACCTCGTCCTCGACCAGAGCCTGACCGAAGTCATGGTCAACGGCCCCGAAAACATCTACGTCGAACGGGCCGGCAAGATCCTGCTCACGGACCGGAAATTCGATGACGAGAATCACCTGCTCCGGGTCATCGACTTCATCGTCTCCGCGGTCGGCCGTCGGATCGACTTCCGCACCCCGATGGTCGATGCGCGGTTGCTGGACGGCTCCCGTGTGAACGCCGTCATC
>DASQAY010000377.1:0-2230 GCA_035635515.1 Candidatus Eiseniibacteriota bacterium
CGGCGTGGGTGATCCGGTGGGCAGGCACCCGGGTCAGCTCGCGACCGAGCAACCGGATGCTCCCCTCCGAGGCGCGCAAAACGCCAGAGATCAGGTTGAAGACCGTCGTCTTCCCCGCCCCGTTGGGACCGACCAGGCTGACAATCTCGCCCTGCTGCACCTCCAGGTCGAAGTGATCAACCGCCGTCAGGCCACCGAAGCGCATGGTCAGCCCGCGGATCTCGAGCACCGGCCGCGAGTCGCTCATGCGCCCCCTTCCTCTGGGGCGATGATCGACCCCGTGGAAGCTTCCAGATCGGCCACCGACTCGCCCGCGGGTGCCTGGGCAGCCGGGGGTTCGGCCTGCGGCTCGGCAAACAGCTCGACGGTGCCGCCCAGCATCTGCCGCGGCCGGATGGAGACGGTCCCCAGCAGCCCTTCGGGCCGAAAGATCATGGTCAGGATCAGGATCAGGCTGAAGACCACGAACACCAGGACGGGCGTGACGATCTTGGTGAGCAGGCCCTGGAGCACGAAGGGGAGGACCGTGACGAAGGTAGCCCCGATAATCGATCCCGGGATGCTCCCCAGCCCGCCGAGGATGACCATGATGAAGACCAACACCGTTTGCTGGATGTCGTAGTTGCCCGGGTATGCGTTGTGCAGGTAGGCCGCGTTGATCATTCCGACGATGCCGGCGATCACGGCGCTGGCCGTGAAGGCAAGCAAGCGATACTTGAACGTGTTGACGCCCATGGCGCGGGCGGCCAGCTCATCTTCACGGATCGCGATCCAGGCCCGGCCGGTCCGTGTGCTCCGCCAGCGGAGCAGGCAGAACACGGTCAATGCCAGAAAGCCGAGGAAGATCCAGTAGTAGGTCCGCGTTTGGAGGCCGACGCCGTGGATCAGAGGGACATTGTTCGGGAGCCGGAATGGGTCCACCTGGTGGATCCCTTCGGTTCCCCCCGTCAGATTGAGACCGTCCGGGCCGAACTGGTGGCCGGCCAGGGTGGGCGGCCGGTCCAGGTCGAGGACCAGCTCCCGCGTGATCAGCCCGAACGCCAGGGTCAGGATCGCCAGGTAGTCGCCCCGAAGCCGCAGCGAGGGAATCCCAACAATCAGCGCGAATCCGATCGAGGCGAGGACGACCACGGCGAAGGCCGACCAGAGCGGGAGGTGGATGTGCAGTTGCGCACTCGCCACCATCGCGTAGACATAGGTCCCGATGCCGAAGAAGGCAATGAAGCCGAGGTTGAGGAGTCCGGCCCAGCCGACCACCAGGTTGAGGGCCAGGGCCAGGCTGGCCGCCTGGACGGAGGTGGTCAGGATCCGCAACCAGTACTCGCCGCCGGTCCAACCAAAGGTATCGACGAAGTACTGGGTGATGAAGGGAGCAGTGG
This sequence comes from Candidatus Eiseniibacteriota bacterium, assembly GCA_035635515.1. Taxonomy (GTDB): domain Bacteria; phylum Chloroflexota; class Dormibacteria; order CF-121; family CF-121; genus CF-121. Next base: position 1,380 of record DASQAY010000377.1, read on the forward strand.
CCGCGATGGCGAAGAAGGGAACCAGGACGTACCACCGGGTGAGCGCCTGGTTCCACCCATATGGGCCGGCCTGCCAGAGCCGCTTGAGGCGGGGTGGCGGCGCCTCGTCGAAGGCTTCGGTGCTCGCGCTCATGCCCGGTCCGGGAGGCGCTCGCCAAAGAGTCCCTGCGGGCGCACCATCAGGATCAGGATTAGCGCCAGGAAGGCGAACGTGTCCTGGAAGGTGGTGCTGATGAACCCGCCGCCCAGGCTCTCCAGGACGCCCAGCAGCAATCCACCGACCATGGCTCCGCGAATGTTGCCGATCCCGCCGATGACCGCGGCCGTGAAAGCCTTGATGCCGAGCAGGTAGCCCATGAAGAAGTCCACGGTGGCGAAGCGGAGGCCGTAGAGGATGCCGGCCATGCCGGCCAGGACCGAGCCGACCAGGAAGGTGACCACGATCACCCGATTCACATCGATGCCCATGAACGTCGCCGCCTCGCGGTCCTGCGCCGTCGCCCGCATGGCGGTGCCGAACTGCGTGCCGAAGATGAACCGGTCGAGCCCAAGCATCACGAGGGCCGCCACGACCAGGAGCGTGACCCCGCTCAAAGGCGTGGCGATGTTTCCGATGGCGATGACCGTCTGCGGCACCAGCGCGTTGTTTGGCACCAGGACGGGAGCCGGGCTGATCCGCCACTGGACCGTGCTCTCCAGGAAGAGTGAGACGCCCACCGCGGTGATCAGGGGCGCCAGCCGGTTCGCGTTCCGCAGCGGCCGGTAGGCGAATCGCTCGATGCCCACCCCGAGCAAGCCGGCCCCGCCCATCCCGATCACCATCATCAGCACCACGACCAGGGCGGCCGGGG
>DASQAY010000378.1:0-13857 GCA_035635515.1 Candidatus Eiseniibacteriota bacterium
GTCCGACCCGCGCGGAACGCTTCCAAAACCGGATTTCGACCGTAGACGATGCTCGGCGGCTTATTCAAGGGCGATTACGAGACCCTCCACCCCGACCCTCCTCCGCAAGGGAGGAGGGAGATCGAGACTCTCTCCCTAACCCGTCCCCGCAAGGGGGAGGGGACACGAATCGCGTAGATCGCGGAACCGGCCCTACTCTGATCTGGTTCGTAGGATCTGGCGCCGCCGCAGGACCACGCCGAGGGCCGCGCCACCGGCCGCGATCAGGGCAACGAACAGGAAGGGGCTGTCAGCAACGTTGCCGCCAGACGTTATCAGCGCAGTCGCAGCAGCTGCAGCCACGGCTGTCGCCGGGATGATCCATAAACGCGCTACGGCAAAACCCAGGATGCCGCCGATGATGGCGAGGAGTAGGAGAGTCATATCCAGAGTCTACGTGATCCGTTTCACGAGGGTGCCGTCTTTGGTGTCGTCGAGCTGGATGCCGCGCTGGCGGAGGAGCTCGCGGATCTCGTCCGAGCGGGCGAAGTTGCCGGCGGCCCGAGCCGCTCGGCGCTCTTCGATGAGGCGGGCGATGTCGGAGTCTTCGAGCGCTGATGGGAACTCGATGACGTCCAGGATTCGATCGGCGTGGCGCAACATCGCCATGGCGCTTGCCCGCTCGGCGGGAGACACGCCACCCGCTTCGAGCCGGGTATTGAACGTCCGGATCCAGCCAAAAAGCTCGCCCACGGCTTCCTCGATGTTCAGGTTGTCGGCCAGCGCGTCGTCCCAGCGCTGGCGTATGTCGGCGGGGGGGTCGGCGGGATCCGGCGGCGCCTGGAGCCGCACCGCGAACTCGTCCAGCCGGCGGAGAGCGCTGTCCGCCCCGATCAGCAGGTCGGGCGAGAAGTTGAGCGGCTTGCGGTAGTGGGCTCCCGTGAGCAGGGCGAACCGAATCGGCCGCGGCGCGATGCCTTCGGCCAGCAAGTCGCGCACGGTGGCGAAATTCTTGAGCCGCTTCGACATCTTCTCGCCCGTGGCATCGGTCAGATGAGCGGCGTGCAGCCAGTAGCGGACAAACGGTTTGCCGGTGGCCGCCTCGCTCTGGGCGATCTCGTCCTCGTGGTGGGGAAAGATGAGGTCGACGCCGCCGGTGTGGATGTCGAAGGTCTCCCCCAGGTATCGCATGCTCATGGCGGAGCACTCGATGTGCCAACCGGGGCGGCCCGCGCCCAGAGGCTTGTCCCAGAAATGCTCGCCTGGCTTGCGCGCCTTCCACAGGGCGAAGTCGCGCGGGTCGTCCTTGCCGTACTCGTCCACGTCCACCCGGGCGCCCGCCTTCAGCTTGGTTGGGTCCAGCCGCGCCAGTGAGCCGTACTTGGGAAACGTTGCGATGCGGAAGTAGTGCGATCCCTCGACCTGGTAGGTGTGGCCCCCCGCCGCCAGCCGCTGGATGAGGGCGACCATCTCGTCGATGTGCCGGGTGGCCCGCGGGTACACGTCCGCCGGCCGGACGCGCAGCGTGGCCAGATCTTCGAAGAAGGCCGCGATGTACGGGGCCGTGTAGGTGTCAATGTCGACCCCTTTCTCCTGCGATTTGCGGATGATGCGGTCCTCGACGTCGGTCAGGTTGCGGACGTGGGTGACCTTGTAACCCTTGGTTTCCAAAAGACGATGGAGCAGGTCCTCGAAGAGGATGGTCCGGAAGTTGCCGATGTGCGAGAATTCGTGCACGGTCGGGCCGCAGCTGTACATGCGTACGTGGCCCGGTTCCAGAGGCGTGAATTCCTCGACCCGCCCCGAGGCCGTGTTATGCAGCCGCAGGGTGGTCATCCGATCGGCGCCAGCAGCGCCACCGCCTGGGCGGCCATACCCTCGCCCCGCCCCAGCGCACCCAGGTGGTCGGTGGTCTTGCCCTTGACGCTGACCGCCGCCGCGTCCAGGCCCAGGGCGCCGGCCAGCGACGCCCGGATCTTGTCTCGATAAGGCGCCAGGCGAGGCGCCTGCGCCAGGAGGGTCACGTCCACGTTCTCGACCCGCCAGCCCGCGTCCCGGCAGCGGCGGACCGTGTCCACCAGCAAATCCAGGCTGCGGGCATCGCGGTAAGCCGGGTCGGTGTCGGGGAACAGCGTGCCAATGTCGCCCAGCCCCGCCGCCCCCAGCAGGGCATCGATCAGCGCATGGCAGATGACGTCGGCGTCGCTATGACCGACCAGGCCAAGGTCGGAGGGAAGCTCGACGCCGCCCAGGGTCAGCCTGCGGCCGACCTCCAGGTGATGGACGTCGAAGCCGAGACCTACGCGCACACCGGATCGGCGGCGAGGGCTTCCACCATCCGCGCGTCGTCCGGGGTTGAGATCTTGAGGTTGCGATACGATCCGGGGAAGATCTTGACCGGACGCCCGAGCTTCTCGATCAGCTCGGCGTCGTCTTCGACGACGATCCGCTCGCGCACCGCCTTCTCATGGGCCTCGAGGATCCAGTCGTAACGGAACACCTGGGGCGTCTGGACCTGCACCAGGTTGGAGCGCTCGATGGTGTTCTCCACGAAGCCCTGGCCATTGACGTGCTTGTAGGTGTGGTTGACCGGCACGCCAGCCGTGGCGGCTCCATGCTCGCGGGCCGTCTCCAAGCCGTCGTGAATCAGCCGGTCGGTGACCAGTGGCCGGGCCCCGTCGTGCACCAGCACGTAGTCCGGCGGGCTTTGCTGCAGGGATTCCAGGCCCAGCCGCACCGAGTCCTGGCGCGTCTGGCCACCGAGGATGACCTCGAGCGGCTTCTGCCAGGTCATCTTCTCCAGCTCATCGGTGACCGCCAGCAGGTTGCGCTGGGACACAATCACCGTGATGCCCGTGATCTCGTCGCAGCGATCGAAGGCCATCAGCGTCAGGCCGATCGCCGACCGACCGTTGACCGAGAGCAGAACGTTCGCGCTGGATTCACCGTTGCGGAGCCCGGCCCCGGCCGCCGGGATGAGGGCCTGTACCGTCATCGTCCACTCCTCTACTTGAGCCAGCTAGCCGCCGATTTCGACTCAGTATACGTCCGGATATCGGCGGCTCAGGGCTTTTCGAGGGGCCGAGAACCCCTCCCCGAAAGGGCGAGGGGACGTCCTGGATGACCCTCCCAGCGGCGAGGGAGAGGATCCGTTTAGGGGCGTCTTGCCAGTCTTTGGGCGACGACCTGGGCGCGCAGGAGATCCACGGGTGTCGTGATCTTGAACGTGTCCGGGGTTCCCTCCAGCACCGCCACCGCCTGCCCGGTGCGCTCGAGCACGGAGGCGGTGTCAGAGCCGCGAAAACCCTCGGCCCGGGCCCGGCGGTGCGCCTCCAGGAGCGGGCCAGCCCGGAAGGCCTGGGGTGTCTGGACCGCCCAGGCTCCGGGCACGAAATCCCGCAGGAGGCCTTCGCTCGACCCGGACACGAGCATGGCGGTGGCCGGCAGCGCGGGGATCGCGCCCGGATGGCCGGCCAGCGCCTCCAGCAAGCGCCGCACGAGGGTGAGATCGACAAACGGACGAGCGGCATCATGCACCAGGACTCGCGACACGGACGCATCGATGATCTCAGGAGCCAGGGCCTCGAGGGCGCTGAATTCCGAGTCATGACGCGTCTCCCCGCCGGGGATGACCGTCCAAGGCTTGTGCAGCCCAAGCGTGGTGAGCAGCTCCTGGCCGCGGGCACGCTCAGCGGGAGGGACAACCAAAAGGAGCCGATCGACGTCGGGGCTGGCATCGAAGGCCTGGAGCGACCAGCCCACCATCGGCGTGCCGTCGACCGGTGCGAAGGCCTTGCCGGTGCCGGAGCCGAGCCGGTGGCCGGCCCCCGCCGCCAGGACGATGGCCGCCGTCTGACTCACTTGCTGAGCACCCGTTCGGCGACCCGGCAGTCATCCGCCGACCGCACCGCGAAGTTCATCGGATCACCGCGGATCAGGCGGACTGGAATGCCAGCCAAGCGAGCGAGCTCCAGGTCAGGCAGGCGGTCGAAGCTTCCCTGGTTGAAGCGCGACAGCCCTTGCAGCTCCCAGAGTGTCGCGCGGTCGAGCGTGCTCTGGACCATGCCCGCACGGACAACCTTGTACGTGTCGGAAGCCGGAGAGGCCAGCGCCGCCACGCGGTCGCCCTCCGTCCGCTCCATGAACTCCATGAGCATGGCCAGGGTCAGCAGGGGCCGGTCGGGGGCGCAGATGAGGATGGTTTGGCTACCCCCTCCCCTCCCTGCCGGCGGGATGGTGGCATTGCCGGCTGGGGCAACGATCAGCTGATCGACACCGGGCAGCGCCCTCAAAGTGTCGAGCGTGCGCTCCAGGACGGTGCGGCCGAGGATCTCCAGGGAGAGGGCCGCCGCCCGAGGTCCGGCTGGCGGCAGCGGAACGACGGCGATCAGGCTACCGACCGGACCCTCCGCCGCCCTGGATCTTCTTCAACGGCCGACCCTGCTGCCGGCCCACCGACGACTCGCTGGACGGAGCGGCAAAGATCATGCGGCCGGCGGCCGTTTGCAACACCGAGGTCACGACCACCGCCAGTGTCTGGTGCATGTAGCGACGACCATTCTCGATCACGATCATGGTGCCGTCATCGAGGTAAGCGACGCCCTGGTTGGGCTCTTTCCCTTCCTTGATGATGGACACCTCCATTTCCTCGCCGGGGATCACCACCGGCTTGAGCGCATTCGCCAGGTCATTGATGTTGAGGATCTTGACCCCTTCGAGCTGGGCCACCCGGTTCAGGTTGTAGTCATTGGTCATGATGGTCGCCTCTCGCTTGCGCGCCAGGCGGATCAGCTTGGCGTCCACCTCGGTGACGTCGGGCACGTCGTCGTCAATGAAGTCAATGCTGACCAGGGGCTCCTTCTGCAAGAGGTTGAGCACCTCGAGGCCGCGCCGGCCCCGGTTCCGCCGGAGGGTGTCGCTGGAGTCGGCGATGTACTGGAGCTCGGCCAGCACGAAGTGGGGGACGAGCAGGCGGGTTTCAATGAAGCCGGTGTGCGCGATATCCGCAATGCGGCCGTCGATGATCACGCTGGTGTCGAGCAGCGTGGTGGGAACCGTGCGCTTGCCACCCCCGGCCGCCCCCGCGGCCGCCCGGCTGGAGCCAAGGAACAGCGCCATCATCTCGTCGCGGCGCGTCAGGCCAAGCGTCACTCCCCAGTAGGCGAAAACCACCGCCAGGATGAGCGAGATCACAAACCCGAGGTACCAGGGCAGGCCGCGCAGAAAGAGGCCCACCATGGCCGCCACCAGGAGGCCGATGAGCAGCCCGGCGGTGGCCGCGACCAGATCCGGGAGCGGGGTGACGTTTAGCTTATCTTCGAGCCAGAAGAAGGGCTTGGTCGTGACGTAGGGCAGGCCGAAGAAGCCAAAGAGAGCCCCCGCCAGCATGGTCAGCAGGATCAGGACCGCTGTGACCGTGTAGCCCGTAAAGTGCGCTTCCGTGATTATGAATCTGGCGTACTCGAAGCCCGCTATGAGTCCTAAGAGAAGGCCCAGCAGCCGGAAGACGCGTTCCACGCGCATCGTTCTCACCTCCTCGGCAGAAGATGGCCAGCCGCGGAAGTAGGGGGCCCCGCCGCAGCCGGACGAACCGGAAAGCCATTGCAGGCCCATTAAAGCACAGGTGGTCGGAGCCGGCCCGACCCACTCCGCCACTCAGCGTGAAGATCGCTGGTCAGGCGAAATTCGCAAATTGCTGCTTTTTTTGCGCCAGCAGCAGTAGATCAGTAGCGTGGCGACCAGCACCGACAAGCGGAGGGCCGAGCCCGCGGCGGCAGGGGTGCGGCTCCTCGACGGCGAGTCTCCCGGCACCGCCGACGCGGCCGACGCCAGCCACTGGCACCAGGTCTACGCGGAGCTGGTCCGGTTCACCGAGGAGGCACTGGCTCTGAGCCGGGACTCGCAGGCTACCCTTGTGACAGAGGGCGCTGGGGAGCTCGACAACGATCTTCAGCTCATCACCAGGCAGCTGGACCGACTCCGCAAACGCCTGGAGTTCTGGGACCAGAAGCTGCGACAACTGGCGCCGGAGACTGAGCCGGTCGCCTAATCGCCCGTAAAGCAGCAGGCCATCGCCTCGGCCAGCGTCTCCACCCGATGAACGGTCAAGCCGCCCCCTCCCCGGCCCTGCCCGTGCGGGAAATCCCGCGACCCTGACAACGGTGGCTGCCCGTCGGGGGAAGGCAAATCAGGCCGAGCGCCGGCCGCCGGGACGATGGCCCGTTTGAACCCCAAACGGTGGGCTTCGTGCAGGCGTCGCTCCAGCTGGGGGACGCGGCGGATCTCGCCGCTCAGCCCCAGCTCCCCCACGGCCACGAGGTCGCGCCCAACCGGCCGGTCCCGGCAGTTTGAGGCGATAGCCAGGGCGACCGCCAGGTCGGCGGCGGGCTCGGCCAGGCGCACCCCGCCGGCCACATTGACGAAGATGTCCTGCTTGCCGAGCGGCAAACGGGCACGCTTCTCGAGCACGGCCACCAGCAGGTGCACGCGATTGAGGTCGATGCCATTCACGGCCCGGCGGGGCATCCCAAAGGCGGTCTCTGTGACCAGGCCTTGCAACTCGACCAGCAACGGTCGCGTGCCTTCCAGCGCCACGGTGACGACGTTGCCCACCTCCGTGTGCGTCCCTTCCTGCAGGAAGGCCCGGGCCGGGTCGGGGACCTCGCGCATCCCGTCGTCGCGCATCTCGAAAATCCCGATTTCGTCCGTCGAGCCGAACCGGTTCTTCTGGCCGCGCAAGATGCGAAAGGCATGATGGCGCTCGCCTTCCAGGTAGAGTACGGTGTCGACGATATGCTCGAGCACCCGCGGACCGGCGATCGCCCCCTCCTTGTTGACGTGGCCCACTAGGAAGATCGGGATATGGGTGCTTTTGGCCACCAACATCAGCCGGCCGGCGCACTCGCGGACCTGGCTGACGCTGCCGGGGGCCGACGCGACCGTGTCCAGGAAGACGGTCTGGATGGAGTCGATGACGGCGAGCATCGGCCGCACCTGGTCGATGTGCTCAACGATCCGCTCCAGATCGTTCTCGGCGAGCACCAACAGCCGATCACCCGGGATCCCCAGCCGCTGGGCCCGTAACTTGAGCTGCTGGACCGACTCCTCACCCGAGACGTAGAGCACCGGGCCAAAGGTCCGCGCCACCTCGTCCGCCAGCTGGAGCAGCAGCGTGGACTTGCCGATGCCGGGGTCGCCGCCGACCAGCACCAGGGAGCCGGGCACAATGCCGCCGCCGAGCACCTGGTTGAGTTCTCGCATCGGCAGCCGGAGGCGGTTCGCCTGGGCGAACTGGACCTCAACCAGCGGCAGCGGTGTCGACGTGCCGGCGGGGCCGCGCGTCCGCGCCCGGCTCGGCGCCGTTACCCGCGCCTGCTCTTCGACGTATGTGTTCCAGTTGCCGCAGTCCGCACACCGGCCCAGCCATCTGCTGGACTGGGCTCCGCAGTCCTGGCAGACGTAGACCGTCTTCGCCGCCGCAGCCTTCATGCTGCGCCGACTCTAGGACGGACCCGTGACAACTGTCTGTCACGCGGTCCGGCCACGCGACGGACAGGGCCGGCATTCGCGCCGGCCCTGTCCGAGGACGCTAGTCGTTCGACGCCAGCTGCTGCGCTCGGTCGAGGATGCTCTGCGCCCGGCTCACCAGCGACGCAATCGCGCCGGTACTGACCTCGGCCTGGTCGAAGCTTGCCGCGTCCAGAAGCTGGGAGATTTGCAGGGCCACCCTGTTGCGATCGTTGGTCAGGCTGTTCAGCTGGTTCTCGAACGCCAGGTAGGTGCCATCGCTGGGGCCGGTCCCGGTCTGGGCCGCCCGAGAGTCGGCATTGACGACGGCCGTGCCGAAGGCACCGACGGTTGCATCCAGCTGCTTGTAAACGTGACCGAGTTGGACCAACGCGGCCCGATCGCCGGCGACAGGGACCGCCTCCGGAACCAGGACGTCCAGCAGCACGCGACCGTCATGCCGGTAATCGTCGCGCAGCCCAACCAACGCCATGATGGTGGGCCGGGTGTCCGTATGGTCCGACCAGATGGTGTTGCTCACGCCGAGATTGCGTACGCCCGGGCCGACCAGGCCTAGCCAGGTCGTCGTGATCTGCGGCTGGATGTCTCCGTGATGCCAGGTTTCGACGCCCTGGCACTGAATCACGTTGTCGACGCCGGGCGTCCCGCAGTCTTGCCCATCGGACGTCACACCCTCGTAATCTGGCTTGTTGAACTGGGTAAACGTGGGCGTGCGCAAGGGATCCGAGGTGACCATATGCAGTGCCCGAAGCGTCGGGCGATCCGCCAGCCCATCGATCAAGGGTTCGGTCTGTCCTGTGAGCGGATTCCTGACCATAATCCGGCTGGCCGCCCGCTCCACTTGCCGGGTCAGCGGGTCATTCGGTCCAGGGTTGCCGGTGAGGTAGTAATCCGGAGCGGAGTCGCCCTTCACGTTGTTGCCGGTGATGGTCACGGTGACACCTTGAGTCTTCAGGAGCTGGTCGAGGGCGACCTCAACACTGCCCAGCCGGGTGGGGTCGTAGGTGCAGGTCACAGCCACGCCATCGCATCCCGGATTGGTGGGACCGACACCCACGAAATGGTCGTTCTCGTCGGCGGTGACGACAAACAGCGTGTTGGACTTGGTGATCCCGTCGGCCGCCAACCGGGCGAAGAACTTGCCAAACGCCTCATCGTAGTTGCGCAGGTTTTGCTCGTAAACCGGATCGCCCGGGCCCAGGCCGGTGTCGCTCTGCTCGTGCACCGCTGAGAGATAGGCGTAGGTAATCGGGACACCATGCTCCTGCATGGCGGCGATATACGATAGCGAGACGGCGGCGCTCATGCCGTTGAATCCAGGAAAGCCGGGATAGCCGCCATCATTGATGACAGTGCCGTCGAGGTCGGTCATCGGTAGGACGGCGCTGATCTGGGGGGCCACGTACTTGTGGCCGAACAGGCCGTTGAATCCGGAATAGCCGGCTGGCTCATCTGGAAGCAGATCGGGGACGCCCCGATGAGCGGAGGCGCACAGGGGTGACTGCTGGCTGCAATGGACAGCCACACCGATGAAGTCGGCGGTGGTCTGCGCCTCGGGATTGGTGGCCGCGGCCTGAGCTTCCGGTGAATTCGCGCCGTAGACCGTGGCCACGTTGGCCACGCGCTCGAGCTCGATGTTGGCCGTGCCCACCGCGCCAAAGTTGCAGCCGGCACGGGTGAAGGGCACCCAGGGTGCGGGTGGATTCTTCCCATGGGCGTCGAGCATGTTGAGCGTGTTTTCGGCGGTGCCGTCAAAGGCGCGGGCCAGGTCGGTCCAGTAGGCGAAGGTCAGGGCTTGATGTGGGATTCCGTTCGAATCGTAGAAGAAGAACGTGTTGCTAACCGGCTGCCCGTGGCGATCGGGATAGACACCGGTCAGCGTGGTCAGGATGTCGGTGCCGGTGTGGGAAATCAGCGGCGTATGGTGATTGTTGAGCACCGTACCGTTGCCGACCAGGAAGTTGTAGAGGTTGGGCATTTGCTCGATGTCTGAGGGGACGTTCGGGTTGTCCCGCCGGAAATGCACATTGTCGAACTGGAGGGCGATGACGTGTTGGATGGCACCGCCCGCCGCGTTGAGGTGGCAGCCTGCCGCGTTCGAGGAGGCCTGGACCGGCGATAGTGGAAGCGCGAGGCCCACCGGCACGACGGCGAGCAACGCCGTGATCAGGGTACGCCATGTCCGACCGAGTCTTGAGGTCCCAGGCATCATTGGAGTCCTCCTTGAAAAAGCTGGGGGAGGCCGGCCGATGGACCGGCCTCCCGGGCCTACTCAAGCGCCGGCTGATTGCAGTAAGGCCTGCGCCTGTGCGATCGCATCTTGCGCGTCCTGCTCGTTGATAGCCCTGCCGTCGAAGGCGGCCTGCCCGAGCATGGCTGACATGGTGGCGGCCAGCGTATTCCGCTGGCCCGTGAGGCTCGCGAGACGGCTCTCCAGGTCCTTGTACGTCTGGTCATTGGCGGTGCTACTGCCGAGCGCCAGGGTCGAAATCTTGAGGGTCGCCAGCCCCAGCGCGCCGACCGGAGCGTTGATCTGCTTGTACGCCTGCGCCAGCCGAAGGAGCGTTTCCCGGTGCGCCCGCAAGGTCTGCGGCACGGCCCAGTCATAGAGCGGCTCGACCAGGACGCGGCCGTCGGACGCATAGTCATCCTTCAGCCCAACCAGCGACAGCGTTGTGGGCCGGATGTCCGTGTGGTCTGACCAGACGTCGGCGGTGACCCCCAGGTTGCGGACCCCGGGCCCGGCCAGGCCGAGCCACGTGGTCGTGATGTCGGACGCGACGCTGCCGTGGTTCCAGGCGAAACCCGGCTGCTCCTGGACGCACGGCGGGGTGCATGTGGGCGCGCCGGCGAAGAGGAAATACGTTGGATCCGCAAACCAGGTGAAGGTTGGCGTGCGCGCCGGGTCAGCAGTCAGCATGTGCAGCAGCTTCATCTCCACGGCGTCCGCCAGCCCGAGCGTCGGATTCTGGGCGGGGTTGCCGGTGTAGAAGTTCGGCGCGGTGAGACTGGCGGTGGCACGCTCAAACGCGCGGGTGGTTGCGTCCGTCCGACCAGGATTACCCGTGATGTACACAGTTGGCGCGCTGTCGGCATGCACCCTGAACTTGGTGGTCACGTGTTGTTGGGTTGCCAGAATGCCGGCCATGTTCGCGTTCAGCTCGCCGACATTGTCGGCCGGGCAGGTGGGAACACTCGCGCTCGGGCACGTGACGTGGCTGTAGTTGCAGGGCGTATTCACCCCATCGCAACCCGCGGGCGTCGGAGTCCCACCGGCGAAATGGTCACCCTCATCCGACGTGAACACGAACAACGTGTTGCTCTGATCGATGCCGTCGGCGGCCAGCCGAGCAAAGAACTTGGCGAAGGCGGCGTCGTAGGAGGCGAGCGCCGCCACGTAGCCGGCCTGGCCCGGGCCGTAGGCTGGGCCGCTTGGGTGCGCGTCGTGGGCGTCCGAGATGTAGGCGTAGGTCACCGGAACGCCATGCTCCTGCATGGCGGCGAGGTAGCCCAATGAGACGGACGCCGACATGCCGTCGAAGCCCGGGAACCCGGGCGTGTTGCTGAGCGGGTTGACGATCGGGTTGCCGTTCAGGTCTGCCAGCGAGCCGATCGCCGCGGCGACCGACTTGTGTCCGAACAGACCGAAGTAGCCGGCATAGCCACCCGGCTCATCCGGCAACAGGTCGGCGCGCCCGCCGCTGGCCGCCGAGCACAGGGAAGCGCTCTTCGCGCAGTGAACCCCGATGCCGACGAAGTCGGCGAACGCCTTGTTCGGATCGCTCTTCACCTCGGCCGCCTCGGGCGAGTTGGCCCCGAAGACCGTCGGGATATCCGTCGCGATGTTTTCCAGGATGGCGTTGGCCGTGGACACGCCGCCCCAGTTGCAGCCGGCTCGCGTATATGGAACCCACGGCGCCGGGGCATTCTTGCCGTCCGCCGTGAGCATATTGAACCTGGTATCCGTGGGCGCCGAGGTCGTCGGATCGAAAAGCGGGTCAGTCCAGTAGGCAAAGGAGACCCCTAGGTTGGACGTGCCGTCGGGGTTGAAGTAGCGGAAGCTGTTACTCACCGGCACGCCCATGCGGTCGCCGTACACGCCGGTGAGGTTGGTAAGGATGTCCGTCGCCGTGTGCGAGATCAGCGGGGTGTGGTGGTTGGATAGGAGCGTGCCGTTGTTCTGGATGAAGTTCAGCAGATGGGGCATCTGCTCCAGGTCGGACGGGACGTTCGGATTGTCCCGCGTGAAGTGCGTATTATCGAACGTGACGGCGATGACGTGCTTGATATCGCCTTTCGCCGACTGCAGGTGACAGCTGGTGTCGGGAGGTGCCGCGGAGGCACCGCCCGAGCCCAGCCCCGAGGCGAACGTCGGGACGGCTAGCAGGGCAACCAGTCGCACGAAACGGCGGACTCTCAACATCGTTCCTCCTCCCTTTGCGTGACCCTTCGGGACAGCCTATGTGCGCAACCTGCCGAGTCGGGAAAGACTCGGCCAATATTGGGACAAGACTCGGTTAAGACAGATACTACGGCTGCCGCCAGAAGTCAATGCGCCGGCGCATCCCGTCGCCCAAAGGCCCGTTCCGTAGACTGAGCCGATGGGCCCCCCGACCTTTGGGCGCGCCGTGCGCCGGGTCGAAGATCCCCGACTGGTTACCGGAGCCGGCACCTATGTCGACGACCGGCAGCCAGCCGGCCTGGTGCATGCCGCCTTCCTCCGCAGCTACCTGGCGAATGCCGTCATCCGCCGGCTCGACGTGACCGCCGCGCGGCGGGCTCCCGGCGTCCTCGCCGCGTGGACCGTTGCCGACCTGCGCGAGCTGGGCTCGATGGTGGTCGAGGCGCCGGAGGAGGCCTCCTTCCTCCCCGAGCGGCGGCCGCTGGCGAACGGCCGGGTGCACCACGTGGGCCAGCCGGTGGCGGTCGTGATCGCGCAGACGCGCCAGCAGGCGCGCGACGCGATCGACCGGATCGAGGTAGACCTCGACCCGCTGCCCGCCGTGGCCGGCATCGAGACCGCCACGGCGCCCAATGCCGCGCTCGTCTACCCTGAAGCACCCGGCAACCTCGCGTTCACGATCCGAAAGAAGCGCGGCGCCGTGGCCGCGGCGTTCAAAAAGGCCGAGGTGGTAGTCCGGCAGCGGCTGTACAACCAGCGCCTGATCCCGATGGCGATGGAAACCCGTGGCGCCCTGGCCACCATGGATGGCACCCGCCTGACGGTCGAGATCTCGAGCCAGGCACCCCACTCCGTGCGCGCAGACCTCGCCGAGGGCCTTCGGATGGACCCGGCGGACGTCCGGGTGATCGTCCCGGAGGTGGGCGGGGGATTTGGCAGCAAGGGCGGCCTGTATTCCGAGGAACTGGTCGTGGCCGAAGCCGCTCGGCGCTTGAAGCGGCCAGTGAAGTGGATTGAGGATCGGACCGAGAACTGCTCCGGCACGTGGCACGGACGGGGACAGGTGCAGGATGTCGAACTGGCCGCGCTGCGCGACGGGACCGTGCTGGCCCTTCGCTCCCACATTCTGGCTGACATGGGCTCGCTGGCGGGCTTTGGGGCCGAGGTCCCCGTGGGCACCGTCGACATGCTGACCGGCTGCTATCGGATCCCCGCGCTGGAGAGCACGCTCACCGGGGTCTTCACCACTACGACCCCCACCAGCGCCTATCGAGGCGCCGGCCGGCCCGAGGCCACCTACCTGATCGAGCGGATGATGGACCTGCTCGCCGTCGAACTGGGCCGGGACCCGGCCGAACTCCGAAAGCACAACTTCATCGGCCGGGAGGCATTCCCGTACCGCAACCCAGCCGGGACCACGTACGACAGCGGCGACTATGCCGGCGCGCTGGACCGCCTGCTGGTCATGGCCGACTATCCACGGCTGCGCCACGAGCAAACGGTCGCGCGGCAGGCCGGTCGCCTGCACGGGATCGGCATCGCCGCCTACGTCGACATTGGGGGCGGTGGGCCGGCCGACCGGGGCGCCGTGCACCTGGAGACGGATGGCAGCCTGACCGTCTACACCGGTTCCACGCCCCACGGGCAGGGTCATGAAACGACCTGGGCCCAGCTGGCGGCCGATGAGTTTGGCCTTCCGCTGGAGCGGGTCCGCGTCCGGCACGGCGATACCGACCAGCCGGCCTACGCCCAGGGGACCTGGGGCAGTCGCAGCGCCGCAACCTCGGGCGCGGCAGTCCTCAATGGCACCCGGACCCTCAAGCGCCAGGTGGTCGGGCTGGCTGCGGCTGCCCTGGAAGCCGCCGAGGCCGACCTGGTGGTGGAGGACGGGCGGGTCTTCGTACGTGGCGTGCCGAGCCGCGCCCTCAGCCTGGAACGGATGGCAAGCT
>DASQAY010000379.1:0-4837 GCA_035635515.1 Candidatus Eiseniibacteriota bacterium
ACCGTCTTGATGAAGTGGCTCTGGCCCAGGATCAGGTTCACGCCGTCGGGTTTGACAATCGGGACGACTTTCAGCTCCATGGCAGTGAAGGTAGCAGTTTCAGAGGTGGTGGTTGCAGAGAACCCCCACCCTAACGTTCCCGTCAGCGGGAGCGACATTCTGAGGAAGGGGACAGATAACGGAGGGACCTCCTTATGATCAATCCATGGATCCGCAAGCGGCTCTCATCGGCTGTCCGGTCTGCGGTCGGCAGAATCGGGTGCGACCGGCGGCCAAAGGTGCGCCCCATTGTGGAGCATGCGGGGCGCCGCTCCCCTGGGTCACCGAAAGCAGCGAGGCGGACTTCCCTGCCGTGGTCGAGCAGAGCGATCTGCCGGTACTGGTTGACTTCTGGGCGCCCTGGTGCGCGCCGTGCCGGGTCGTTTCCCCAATCGTCGAGCGCATCGGGCAGGACCTGCGCGGTCAATTGAAGGTGGTGAAAGTGAACAGCGACACCGCGCCAACCCTGTCCTCCCGCTTCAACATCCGCGCCATCCCCACCCTGATGCTTTTCGACCATGGCCGGGTGGCGGACCGGGTCACGGGTGCCCTGGGCCCCGGTGCCCTGCGGGCTTGGGTGCAGCAGCGGCTGCCGGCTAAGCCGGCCGGCCGGGCGGCCGGCGGTCAGGCCTAAGCAGGCGTTCCGGCGGTCGCGGCCGACCCGGGCAGGATCACGGCTCCAACCAGGCGGGGCCCGGGTTCCGGCTCGCACGAATCGAGCGGACGCCGACGGAGTTCGGCAACGTGATCGAGGCCGAACCTATCTGACGCGCCAGTCAGGCTAAAATCTACAGCAGCGACGACATCATGCCAATGGAGAACCGCTTGACCAGAAGCTGCATGAGCGGCGCCCCCGACTAGAAGTGTTCTCGCGCCCGATGCTGGCCCTGCTGATCTTCGTGGCGATCATCCTCGCCGGGTTCTATTTCATCTTGCCCGTGTTCAACATCAAGGTCCCACTTCCGTAACCACCGCTAAGCCAAGCCCGAATACGGCTTAAGACACACCCTCCCCTACCCCTCCCTGAGAGGGAGGGGACTAAGAGTGAGAAACCGACCCCCAGCCCTGCCTGAAGGGAGGGAGAAATAGGGCGACGCCCTGACCAGACCTCTACCCGAAGGGCAGGGAGAGATTCTTGTTAGCGTGACGATATGGGGCGCCGCCGGCCGCTTCGGACCTTCGATGCGCTGGATCGCCGGCTGCTCAGAAAGATCACGCGGCGGCAGCGGCCGACACTGGAGTCCGGCCTTAACCGGCTTACCCACAGCGCCAACCGATCCTTACTCTGGCTGGTGATAGCCGAGATCCTGGCCGCGGCCGGCGGCAGGAAGGGCCGGCGCGCGGCACTCCGCGGCGTGCTGGCCATCGCCATCACCTCCCCAATCGTCAACGGACCGCTCAAATCCCTGGCTCGCCGCAATCGCCCCGACCCACGCCTCGACCGTGGTCCCTCACCATTGCCCATCCCGACGTCGTTTTCGTTCCCCTCGGGGCACGCGGCGGCCGCCTTCGCCTTTGCCACCGGCGCGGTCCTGGAGGATCCGCGGCTGGTGCCGCTGCTGGTCCCGCTGGCGGCCGCGGTCGCCTACTCGCGCGTGCTGCTACGCGTCCACTACCCGTTCGACGTGGTGGCCGGGGCAGCCATCGGCGCCGGCGCCGGCGTCGTCAGCGGTCCCATCCTGAAGGCCGTCCGCGACGAACTCCAGTCCCGCCGTCCGGCGCCACCCTGGGAGCGGCCTCCCTCACGCCAGGTGATCCTGGTCACCAATCCGCAGTCGGGTCGTGCCAGGGACCGGTTGGATCGTGGCGTGAAGGCGATGGCCGCCGCCGGCCTGCAGGTCGTTGAGCGGCTTCAAGTCCGCGACCTCGACCGGTTGCCGTTCCTGCTCCAGCGCCATGCCGACGCCTCGCCACTGGTGGTGGCCGCCGGGGGCGACGGCACTGTGGGGTCGGTGGCCAACCATCTCGTCGGGACGTCCACGGTGATGGGGGTACTGCCGCTCGGCACATCGAATGACTTCGCTCGCTCCCTCGACATCCCGATGCATGTCGAAGCGGCGGCGAGGCTCTTCGCCATCGGCCGGGTCGCCGCTGTCGACGCCGGACGCCTTGATCACCCGGACCGCTCGCCTCAACACTTCGTGCACGCCGCGACGGCCGGAATCAATGTGAGCTTTGCGCGGCTCGCCACCCGGGTCGACCTCCGCCGGCGCCTCGGACGGCTGACGTACGCCGTCGCCGGTATCCTGGCGCTCCGGGAGCGCCCGGTGTTCGAGTGCGACATCGGGGACGGCGAACGATACCGCCTGATTCACATGGCGGTGATCAACGCCCCCGTCTTTGGCGGCCCGCTCGACCTGGAGGTACCCGGTTCGGATCCCGACGACCGGATGTTCGAGGTGCTGCTGGTCGAAGAACTCCCGATGCGCCGCCTGCTCCGCTCGGTGCTGCACCTGGCGCTGGGGATCGGGCACCAGGTCCGCGGGGTGCGCATGCTCCGCCTGTCGCGCCTGCCGGTAAGCTCGGAGCAACCGCTCGACGTGGCGCTGGACGGTGAAGTCCGCGGGCGAATCCCGGGCACCTTCGAGGTGGTGCCCAATGGGCTGCGGGTCGTGACTCCGGCGAGCTTCACCGGCTGACATGGACCGGGTCTGGCTGAAGGCCTATGCCCTGCGGGTGCTGGCCCTCCTCGTGCTGCTGGGCGTGGCGACCATCATCGCCGGGTTGGCGGTCAGGGCGTGGGCGCCTGCGTTCGACCTGCCGGCGGTGCAGGCTGTGGCGGCCGACCGGGCCGCAGGCTTGACTCGAGTCACCTCGGTCCTCACAGCCCTGGGATCGCTAGTCATCCTTTCCCCGCTGGCCGCCCTGGCGGTGGTGGTCCTCTGGCGCTGGAACCGACGCCCTGATGCCCTGGTGTTGACCACCGTGGTGGTGGGGTCGGCGCTCCTGCCGACCGTCGCCAAGCTCATTGTCGGCCGCCCCCGGCCGCCGGTCGAGCATTTGACCCAGGTCTCCTCCTCTAGCTTTCCGTCCGAGCACGCGGTCCAGGCCGCCGCCATCTACCTGGCCATGGCCCTCCTGCTGGGCATGACCTGGCCCATCGTCTGGCGGCGGGTCCTGGTTGGGACCGCGGTCGTCATCGCCCTGGTGGTGGCGGGCTCTCGCGTCTACCTCGGCGTCCACTACCCGACAGATGTGGCGGCCGGCCTGGTTGTCGGCTGGATCTGGAGCTCGTTCCTCGTCGGCCAAGTTCCGAAAGATGAGAGGCGCGTAATGAAATCGAAAGGAACGGGCTGACAGGCTATGCGGGTGCTACCCATGACTCGAGTGTTCGTCGGCCTGGGCGCGCTGGTTGTGGTGGGCGCCCTGGCCTTCGGTGGCGTCTACTGGTTTCTGCTCGGCGGGAGCTCGCCTCGCCAGCTGACGATCCAGCCGGCCAGCACCGCCTCGCCCGCGACCTCGGCCAGCGCCAGCCCGGGCGTCGGGACCTGGACGGTCGGCACGGGCTCGGTGGCTGGGTATCGCGTGCGCGAACAACTGGCGGGGCTGCCCGCGCCTACTGACGCGGTCGGGCGAACGTCATCGGTCACCGGCAGCTTCACGCTTTCCCAGTCGGCCGACGGCTACTCCATCAGCGCCGCGACCATCACGGTCGATGTCAGTACCCTGACCAGCGACCGGGCGATGCGGGACCGGCGCATTCACCAGATGGGTCTGGAGAGCGACCGCTACCCAACCGCCACCTTCAAGCTGGCCAGTCCGATCGTGCTCCCGGCGGCCGCAACCACCGGACAGACGCTCCACGTCTCCGCCACTGGAGACCTGACCATCCACGGCACGACCAAGTCGGTCACCATCCCGATGGACGCACAGCTAAACGGGTCGCAGATCCAGGTGGTGGGCTCGCTGACGTTCCCGTTCAGCGAGTTCAACATGGTGCCGCCCAGCATCGGTGGCTTCGTGAGCGTCCAGGATAATGCCACCATGGAATTCAGCCTGCTGCTCCATCAGGCGTAGGACGGACCCATGCGCATCCTGGTCGCCGAGGACGACCGCGGGCTGCGCGAGGTGCTCGTCCAGGGCCTGCAAGACGCGGGCTACGTGGTGGATGCCGTCGACCGCGGGGACGATGCCATCGAGCAGCTGAAGTTCTACGCCTATGACGTCGCCATCCTGGATTGGCGGATGCCTGGCGTGCCTGGCGTCGAGGTCGTCTCCTGGGCGCGCCAGCACGACCGGCCGACCGCCATCCTGATGCTGACCGCCCGCGACACCCCGCCCGACCGGATCCAGGGGCTGGATGCCGGGGCCGACGACTACCTGGTGAAGCCGTTCGACTTCGGCGAGCTGGTGGCCCGGGTGCGCGCGCTGCAGCGACGGCCGCGTGGTGTCGACGCGCCGGTGATGGTTCGGGGCGGGCTCTCGCTCGATCCGGCGCGCCGCCAGGCCTCCTTGAACGGCCGGCCGCTCAACCTGACCACGGCGGAGTTCCACATCGTGGAGCTCTTGATGCGGCGATTCCCGGCCGTGGTCGACCGCAAGGCGATCGCCGAGCATGCCTGGAGCGATGAAACCGATCCGCTGGGCTCGAACGTCATTGACGTCAAGATGAGCCGCCTTCGGGCGAAGCTCGTCAACTCGGGCGTCCGCATCGTCACGGTTCGGGGAGCGGGGTTCCGGCTGGAAGAGTCGGCGTCGCGGAGCAGCAGGCCGAAGCACTGGTCCTAGTGGTGTGTCGCTTAAATAGTGATCTGTCGTAGTGTGGGTGGATGGTGGCTGCGGCTGGGGCTTTGGAGAT
>DASQAY010000380.1:0-15288 GCA_035635515.1 Candidatus Eiseniibacteriota bacterium
CATCCCGCGCTGGGTCACCCAGGTCACCACGCGATCGAGCTCGTCCAGGTACTGGTCGTACGGAATGTAGTCGGGACTGCTGGGCGGCAGACGGGCGGCATCGGCCGAGATAGAAAGGCGGACCAGGTTGAAGCCAGCCGCCCGCAAGGCGTCCAGGTCGCGCTCAGCGTGCTGATAGTTCGTTCGTCCCAGGCCATTCGCATCCCCGCCGGCGAACCGGCCGTAGACGGCGTCGGCGCCTTTGACGGTAAAGGGCTGCCCCGCGGGATCCAGAATGCGGTTCCCGCTGACATGGAATCCCGAGCCGAGCAACGAGGTGCGGGCGGTGGTGGTCGCGCCCGGACGCCCCGGCCACCCACAGGTCACCAGGATGAGGACACCGACGATGCTCGCCACGATCAGCAGCCGGCGGCGCAGGGTCACCCGCAGACCCCAGCCGGCCTCTAGGCCTCGGCGATCACCACGGCCTCTCCCCGGGTGGGCGCGGGCCGATGGCCGTTGCCGCTCGGGAGGTGAGGCGTGACCGTTCTCGCGGCACCGGCGGCTCGGTAGGCGGCGTTCGCCTCCAGCATGGCTGCCAGGAGGCGCGGCCAGTACCCGCCGGTGGTGGCGGACGCCACCAGGGCATGGGTGTCCTTGGGCAAGCACTTCCCGTCGAACCCGCGCTCCTCGGGGAGGACGAACGTGTGGCTGCGGCCGATCCGGGGGTCCTGGAGCCATAGCTCGCGAAGCTCGTTGTAGTCCACCCCGAACAGCTGAGCCAGGTCATAGAACTCATTACAGAACGTGACCTTCATGGCCAGGAAGCAGGTGTCCATGTACTTGGTCAGCTCGGCGGTGGTGGAGTCGGTCTGCCAGATAGCCAGCTCGGCATTGAACGTCGTCTTGTACAGGTCCGCGACGCCGTTGGTGTCCCGACGATCGCCTCCCAGCACCACCCAGCCCATCCGTCGGGAGTTGCTGAATGCGTGATCGGCGCTCTCGCCCCAGAACTCGGGTTGGAAGACAATCCGCTTGCCGGATGCCGCCCGCAGCCTCGCGGTTGTCCCCACGGCAACGGTTGAGCGCAGCACGATCACGTCGGACTCGAGCCAGTCGACGACCTCCTCGACGATCGAGGTGTCGCAGGACCCATCCGGCTGTTGGTTGGTGGGGACAGCCACAAAGGCATAGTCGCAGCGGTTGGCGGCTCGCTTGGACCCAAGTCCAAGGGGCGCGTCGTAGATCTCGGCTTGCGGAAAGAGCCGGTGCAGGTTCTTCCCCGCTGCTCCATAGCCGACGATGGCCACCGTCTTGTTGCCCATCCCTTTAGGCTGATTATCGACAGGGGGGTGCCCCGCTTCCCATGGGACAAAACGGTATGGCCCCTTGGATTTGTCCTCCATGCCGGGACTCTCCGTAAGATTGGAAGGATGGTGTCACTCAGGGTGCTGCTAGTGGACGATAACGCCCTCTTTCGTGATGGGATCGCGGACATCCTGGAGGCCGATGGCCGCTTCCGCGTAGTTGGTCAGGCATCCCGGGGTGACGAGGCAGTGGCCGCCGCCAGCCGGCTCCACCCAGACCTGATCCTGATGGACCTGCGGATGCCGGGCATGAGCGGGGCGGAGGCAATCCGCCGGATTCGGGCCCAGGACCCCGCCGTTCCGATCGGCGTGCTGACCGTGTTCGAGACGCAGGAATCGGCGCAAATGGCCCTGGACGCCGGCGCGACCGGCTACCTGGCCAAGGATTCGACGCCGGCGGACCTGTGTGAAGCGGCGTCCATCATCGCCCAGGGCAAGCGGAATTTCAAGCCAGCCGCCGAGCGCGGCGCCGGATCCCCGAGTGATCTGCTCGCCCGTCTCACCGCGCGCGAGGTCGAGGTGCTGCGCGCGCTGGCGACGGAGGCGAACAACGAGGCCATCGCCCAGCGCCTGGGAATCAGTCCAAGGACTCTGCGCATCCATATCACCCACACCTACCGCAAGCTGCAGATCCATGACCGAGCCCAGGCGGTGATCGCGGCCATCCGAGCCGGCCTGGTGGAGGTGCGGCCTGAGTAGCCCGCGTTAGGGATTGACCGCGATCAGGTGATCGCGAAATCCCTGGCCGAAGGCGGTTGGTGTCCCGCTGTAGTCGGTGATCAGCGCCGGTCCACCGCTGCAGCTCCACACGTTCCAGGTCCAGCCCAGGTAGGACACCCCATGGGCGTCCGCCCACGGCATGTACTGATCGATGAACCCCTGGGCGCAGTCGTTCTCGCCCATCTCTCCGGTCACCACCGGGACCTGGCCGGCGATCGGTCCCAGGACGCTGGTCCAGCAGCCGGTGGTGATGCAGGTATTGAAGTTGTAGACATGGAAGGACGCCACGGTGGCATTCGCCGGATCTGATGGCCTGTGCGCCAGCCACTGGCTGAGGTCGTTGGCCCACCGGAGGCCGCCCAGCATCACCGGTTGGGTGGCCCCGGTCGACCGGACGGCGTTCACCAGGCTCTGCATCCCGGCGGTCTGCCAGCCGGGAGTGGTGCACCCACTCACCCAGCAGGCCCAGTCCACATCGTGGGGTTCGTTGTAGAGGTCGAAGACGACTGCCGGGTCATTCCTGAAGGTGGCGGCCACCGACTGCCAGAAGGCGGGGGCATGATCGGCGTCGGCCATCACCTGCTGCCCCGTCGCCTTAGTCGCGGCCGGCGCGTTCCAGTGCAGGTCGAGGATGACGTATAGCCCTGCTTGATGGATCCGGCGGACGTAGCCGCTGATCGCGTTCTGGTAATTCGTGCCGCCATAGGCCGGGTTGACACCGTTGATATTCAGCCAGCAGTCCTCATTCAGTGGGATCCGAATGGCGTTAGCATGCCAGCCGGTGATTGCGGCTAGGGCAGTGGCGTCGGTCGGACCGTCGAAGATGCCCCAGCCCTGGATGCAGGCGTATTCGGTTCCGGAGTGGTTCACCCCGAGTAGCCGAACCGACCGGCCGCTGGCATCGACCAGGTGGTTGCCCGACACGCGCAGGGCGAGGCTGGCCGGGGGCGTGGGTGATGTGGGCGCCGTCGTGGGTGTGGGTGTGGGCGCCGTTGAAGGTATGGGTGCCGAAGTCGGCGCAACCGTCGGCGTGGGGGTCGGGGTGGAAGCAGGCGTCGGCGCCGGGGTTGGCGTCGGACCAGGGGCCCGGGTCCCTGTGGGCGACGGAGTGGTTCTGGGTCGTGCCGTGGGATTGGCGCTGGCTGGGGTAGATGGAGGGGAATTCGCCTGGGCACTCGCCTGCGGCCGGCTTCCCGGAGCCAGCACGGTGAGGCGCGCTGGCAAGAGGAACAGGGTCAACGCCAGCAGCAGCCCGACGAGGATGACCAATGCGCGAATCGGCCCCACCCCCCGTCACCAGTTGACCCGTGGCGACGACCGAACTCAACGCAAAAATGGCCACCAGTCTGTCACGGACCCGTCGAGCTGTATC
Organism: Candidatus Eiseniibacteriota bacterium; assembly: GCA_035635515.1. Lineage (GTDB taxonomy): Bacteria > Chloroflexota > Dormibacteria > CF-121 > CF-121 > CF-121. Next base: position 3,439 of record DASQAY010000380.1, read on the forward strand.
TAACATAGAGCGACGTATGCATCCGGACACGCTGGCTGTCCACGCGGGTGAGCCGCCGCTCGACCGGCCGGACGCGCCGGTGGTGCCGGATATCACCGTCGGCTCGGCCAGCGTCTATCCCGACCTGGCGTCGCTCGAAACCGCCATGGCCGGACACCGCGGGTATGGACGCTGGGGAACCCAGAACCACCACCAGCTGGAGCAGGCGGTCTCGGCGCTGGAGGGGGTGGGCGTGAGCGGCCGGGTGGAGGCCCTCGCGGTCGCCTCCGGCATGGCCGCCATCGCGACCACCATCCTCACCGAGACCACGAGTGGTGACCATGTGGTCGCGGCCAATGATTGTTACGGCACCACGGTCACCTTCCTCCGGGACGATGTCGCCCGGTTCGGTCTCACCACCACGCTGGTGGATATCCAGGATCTGGACCAGGTGCGCGCCGCCATGACGGCCCGCACGCGCCTGATCCTCTGCGAGGTCTGCACCAATCCGCTCATTCGCGTGCCCGATCTGGAATCACTGGCCGCCGTCGCCCACGAGCGCGGGGCCCTGCTGGTGGTCGACAATACGGTGCCCACCCCGGCCCTGAGCCAGCCGTTTCGCTGGGGTGCCGACGTGGTCATTCACAGCGCCACCAAAAACTTGAGCGGCCATGCCGACGTGGTGGGCGGGGTCCTGCTGGGTCGGCCAGCCTGGCTGGAAGCGGCGCGGGCGCTGGCGCGGACCTTCGGCCCCAGCTTGGGACCGTTCGAGGCCTGGCTCACCCTGCGGGGCGTCCGGACGCTGGCCGTTCGGATGGAGCGGCACACCCAGAACGCGCTCGCCCTGGCACGCTTCCTGGAGGGGCGGCCGGCGGTCTCCCACGTGTACTATCCGGGGCTGGCTAGCAGCCCATTCTGCCAGCGGGCGAAGCGTCTCCTCCCGCAGGGCGCCGGTGCCCTGCTCTCCTTCGAGCTGCGGGGCGGGCTGCCGGCGGTAGAGCGCATGCTGAGCCGGCTGAAATTGATCCGGCTGATGCCCAGCCTCGGCCACGTGGCCACCACGCTCAGCCATCCAGCCTCGACTTCGCATCGGGGCCTAAGCCCGGAGGAGCGCCGTGGGGTCGGGATCGCGGACGGCCTGGTTCGCTGCTCCGTGGGGCTGGAGCGGATCGATGACCTGACCGCCGACCTGGAGCGAGGGCTGGCCGCTTAAACGAGGGCGGGGCCGCCGGTTGTGCCGCGGGCCCCCCTCGGCGTCTAGACGGTCTTGACTACATAAGTGCCGGCAATCTTGTCATGCCAGCCCTGCTTGTTGGGGTCGAAGGCCACCCAGATCACCCCGATGAAGATCACGAGGAAAGAAATGATCAGCCCGACGTACCGCAGGAGGCCCTGCACCAGGTCCAGATTGGAGCCGTCGGTGCGGACGACGCGAAGGTTCAGGATTTTCATCCCGGGCGTTTGCCCCGGCCACGGGCCCATGGCGGACCAGAAGTAGACGAAGTAGATGATGCCCAGCACCAGCTGAATGCCGCCCCGAGCCGAGGTGTTGCCGCGAAAGAGGGCCGCCACGACACTGGTGACGATGCCGAGGATGATCGCGTCGATGATGTAGGCCACAACCCGGATCCAGAATCCGGCTTTTGCCCCTGAGACCGCGGGCGTCATTGCAGTTGCCATGAGAACTCCCTGTAGATGTATCTGGCCGACGAATTCGGCGGCAGTATAGCGCTTCTCGCGTGGCCAAAGCCAGATTCGGGCTTCCGACTCCGGCGCAGCCGTCAGTAGAATTGGAGGTCAATGCCTGATCGAGCCCTCTCCGTCGTGGAGAACGTTCCCGACCAGTCCATCCTGGACCGGATCGGCAACACGCCGCTGATCCGGGTCCGCCTGCTGGAGAAGGAGTTCCGGCACATCACCTTCTATGCCAAGGCCGAGTGGTTCAACCCGGGCGGGTCGGTCAAGGACCGGGCGGCTTTGCGGATGATCGAGGAGGCCGAGCGGACCGGTGAGCTGACCGTAGAGAAGATCATCCTGGACTCCACCTCGGGCAATACCGGAATCGCCTATGCGCTGATCGGGGCGGCCAAGGGCTACCGGGTGAAGCTGGTCATGCCGGAGAACGTGAACGAAGAGCGGCGCGAGATCGTCAAGGCATTCGGCGCCGAGGTGGTCTTCACCCCGGCGCTGGAGGGGTCGGACGGCGCCATCCGGGAAGCTCACCGCATCCGGGAGGAGGACCCGGGCGCCTACTTCATGCCCGACCAGTACAACAATCCGTTCAACTGGCGGGCCCACTTCGACACCACCGGCCCCGAGATCGTGCAGCAGACCCAGGGCGAGCTCACCCATTTCGTGGCGGGCATGGGCACCAGCGGCACCCTGATGGGGGCCGGCCGCTTCCTCAAAAAGCACAACCGCCACATCCGACTGATCGCCGCCGAGCCCGACGATGCCCTGCACGGCCTGGAGGGCCTCAAGCATATGGGAAGCTCGATCGTGCCCGGCATCTACGATCCCAGCCTGGCCGACGAGAAGATAAGCGTCCCCACCGAACCCGCCTGGGAGCTGGCCCACGACCTGGCCCGCTCCGAAGGCATCCTGGTGGGCAATTCGTCGGGGGCCGCGCTCTATGCCGCCCGGGAGGTGGCCCGCCGCACCTCGGAGGGCGTGTTCGTCATGGTTTTCCCGGACGGCGGTGACCGCTACCTCAGCTCGGGGCTCTACCGCCGGAAGTAGACGATTGACCCTGCGTGTCCCGGGTCCGGTGATGGAGGCCGTCGCCCAGCACCTGGAGGCCGGGTATCCCCACGAAGCCTGCGGCGCCCTAATCGGCCGCGCCGGCGACGGGACCCAACCCCACCAGGCTCGGGAATTCCGTCCCATGCGGAACACGGTGCAGGACCGCCCCTGGGACCGATACGGGCTGGATCCGCTGGAGCAGTTGCAGGTGCAGAAGGACGCGGAGGCCCGCGGACTGGAGATCATCGGGTTCGTTCACAGTCATCCCGACCACCCGCCGCGGCCGTCCCAGTTCGATACCGAGCATGCCTGGCCCTTCTACAGCTACGTCGTGGCGGCGGTGGCCCAGGGCAAGATGGCGGAGGCGCGGGCCTGGCGGCTGGATGAGGGGACGAAGACGTTTCGCGAAGAACCGCTCACTATCGACTAAGAACTTGACAGCGTATCTATCAGGTTTTATGATTGGTGTTAACACCGATCGGTGCCGACCTCGCTGGCTTCGGGTAATGTCGTTTCCCCCAAGTCAGCGGGCACTTTATTCGAGGGCCTGAAGCTAGTGGGGGCCAGCCTCGATCAGCTCGACGAGCATCCGGTCGCGGAGCATCATGAAGCAAATCTGCCGCCCGTCGAACGCCACCGCCGGCGTCGGCCGACCGAGCGGCAGCCCGCCCCGCTCCCGCAGCTGGCGCAGCTCGGTCTGGAAAGGGTCGGCCAGGAACGCCTGATGATAGATGCGGACGCCTCGGGCCAGCCAGTCCTCGAGGACGGTCGACCCGGGAAGCTGCTCCACGACCTCGAGCCGTGGTCCGGGACCGCGGAGGAAAACGCCTCTGATCCCCTGCCCGACATCGGTGAACGGCTCGCCGGTAGCCGCATAGCCCAGGCTCGCCAGCGCCTCGACATCCGCAGCCAGGTCAGCCGAGGCGACGCCGAGATGATGAAAGGTCAGCCCGCCCACCCGGGGATCCTCAACGCGACCGACGCCGCACCGGCGGGCAGCCGCCACGTCCACAGCCGCCAGCCCGGGGTGGGGTCCGAAGATAGCTCTGTGCCGAGCCACCAGAAGAGTGACCGTCCATCCGCCTTCGCCATCGCTTCTTTCCGGGTCCACAGCCGGTAGAAGCCGGGCCGGCCGGACGCCCGCGCGGCCGAATGCAGCCGGATCGCTTCCGCCGGGGCGAAGAATCGCGAAGCCAGTCCACGCCAGTCCACATCGGGCCGGAAACGCTGCACGTCCGCCCCCACCTCACCGGTCCGGGTCACCGCATAGAGAACCTGCTCGCCGGAGTGGGACAGGCTGAACTGCAAAGGCGCGTGGCCGACGGACGAGGTCACGATGGGCTTCCCGCTGGGGAGCCGGGTCAGCTGGACGGCGCTGGGCGCCATCCCCAGGTAGCGGCCAAGCAGAAGGCGGAGCTGGCCGCGGCTCACCAGAAAACGCCGCCGGTCGGTGGGGGAGGGGAGCGCTCGTGTCCGGGTGAGCTCTTCGGCGTTCAGGAGGGAGGCCAGGGCGGCGAGCCCGGCCGGTCCCCGGCGGAGGGACCCGATCCAGACGTGCACGTCGTCCCCCCCCAGCTCGGCCCAGGCCTGGTCGGGACTGGTCCGGACTCCCACGGCCGATCCCCCGTCTGTGGCGACCACCCAGCGCCTCACGTGCGGATCGGCTTTAGCTTGCGGTAGAACTCGACCGCCGAAGCGTTGGGACCGAGGGGCACCCCACAGGTGGCCACTGGCCGCGCCGGATTGCCCTGCACCAGCGTCATGGGCGCCACGTTGCCGGAGACCACGCTCCCCGCCGCCACCACGGCACCCCGGCCGATGGTGACGCCGGGCAGGATGATCGCGCCCGGACCGATGAAGACCTGGTCTTCGACCCGGACGGAGAACGTCGCGCCGGCCAGCAGGTGCGGCGTCACGTCGTTGAAGTGGGCGATGATCATGCTGCGCACGCCGAGAAAGACGTCGTTGCCAATCGAGATCAGCTCCGGACGCATGGTCTCGATGATCACGTCGGTGCTGATGAAGACCCCGGTGCCCAGGTGCACGCCCCGCCAGCGATGCAGGCGCACCCGCAGGCCACTCCCTCCGGGAAGGAAGAGCGCCAGCGCCTGGAGAACGCGGATCTTCACGGCGTGCATGGTGGGCCTAGGGTCGGGTGCGCGTCCCCGCTGCGAGCTTCCGGCGGATCAACCGCTCCAGCTCGCCCAGCGTGCTGAACGCGCGCAGCTGGTCCAGCTCATCGTCATCGAAACGAATCCCAAAGCTCTCCTCGATTCCAAAAATGACGTTGACGTGAGAGAGCGAGTCCCAGCCGGGGATATCGGCATAACGTGTGTCCGACGCCAGCTGGAGCTCGGGCACCCGGAACAGTTTCTGCACGATCCCGACCAGCGTCGGGTGGACCCTTCCGAGCTCGCTCTCCCCGTCCGGCTCCGCCGCCGGCAAATGGCCGGCATCGAGGGGAAACACGCTCATCAAATCCCAGTATAGGAACGCCCCTAGGGCATCCGGGATGAGATTGTTCTCCGTTCCCCTGGGGCGGACCTCCCAATGCATTCCGCTTTGTCCCAGGCCCGTGCGGTTTGCCCATGACCGGCAGGACAACGCGACGGAGCGGGGCTGGACTCTCATCTTGCGGCGATCAGGACGGGTCACCGACACTCGTGGTGTGGAGCCTGAAGCCCTCCAGGCGCCGGCATTCGACCGGTTACTGGAGCGGGCCGCCGCGTGTCGGGAGCACGGGTCTCCCGAGGAGGCATATGGTTGGCTGCGGCGGGCCGCTGCCAGCGCCGATGGGCTCCTCGACCGGCAGGCCGCCGCGCTCGAGCTCGCGCGACTGAGAGCGGCCGCGAAACCCGCCGCCAGGCGGCAGGTGCGGGTGGCCGTGGCCGGCAGCTACACCACCACCCAGCTGGCGCGGCTGGTCGGCCTGGCGGCGTTCCAGGCGGGCATCGACGTCGAACTCTACGAAAGCCAGTACGGCCAGTACAGTCAGGACCTGCTCGATCCGGGGAGCGCCCTGTACGCGTTCGGGCCCGAGGTCGTCATCCTGGCCGTCCACGAGGGCGCCCTCCAGCTGCCGGCGCTCAGCGACGAGCCAGAGGCGGAGGTTGACACCGAGCTGAGGCGCTGGCAGCAGCTCTGGTCGCTCGCCAGGGAGCGGGCAGCGGCGCGGGTGATTCAGCACACGTTCGCCCTCCCCCCGGCGCAGCCGCTCGGCCACCTCGCCGGCCGGCTGGGCTCGCGGTATGCAATGGGGCAGCGGCTCAATGCGCGGATGATGCGGGACGCCCCGGCCGACGTGGCCTTCGTCGATTGCGACCGGCTGGCTTCCTGGTATGGGAAGCGGGCCTGGTCGGACGACCGCTACTGGCACCTGACCAAGCAAGCACTCGCTCCCGACGCCCTCTGGTTGCTGGCGACGCACACCGCGGCGGTGCTGGCCGCCACCCTGGGCCTGGCCAGGAAATGCGTGGTGCTCGACCTGGATGGAACGCTGTGGGGCGGCGTCATTGGCGAGGACGGCGTGAGCGGGATCGCACTGGGCGGCGGCCCGGCCGGAGACGCCTACGCCAGCTTCCAGTCTTTCCTGCTCGGCCTCAAGCAAAAGGGGATCCTGCTCGCGGTCGCCTCCAAGAACAACGACGCCGATGCCCGGCTGCCGTTCCAGCAACATCCCGACATGCGCCTGCACCTCGATGACTTCGCGGTCTTCAAGGCCAGCTGGGCAGACAAGGCCACTACCCTGCGGGTGATTGCCAGCGAGCTGGGCCTCGGCCTCGACAGCCTGGTCCTGGTCGACGACAATCCCGCCGAGCGGGCGCTGGTGCGGGAATTGCTTCCCGAGGTCGAGGTGATCGACCTGCCGGCGGATCCGGCCGGTTACGTGCGCGCCCTCGCCGATTACCCGGGGCTGGAAACGGTGGCCCTCACGGAGGAGGATGCGCGCCGTACCGACCAGTACCGGGCCCGGCGGGAGGCCGCGCAGCTGGCGCAGTCGGCCGGCAGCCTCGAGGCGTTCCACCGCGGCCTGCAGATGTCGGCGCGGGTGGCCCCGTTCGATGACTTCCACCTGCCGCGCATCGCGCAGCTGATCGCCAAGACGAACCAGTTCAACCTGACCGGCCGCCGGCGCGGGCTGCCTGAGCTCGAGGCGCTGCGTCAGGAGGCAGCCTACATCCATTTGTCGCTTACGCTGCGGGACCGCTTCGGCGACCACGGCCTGGTCGGCGTCCTGATCGCGCGCCAGGAGGACGACACCGCCGTCATTGACACCTGGGCGATGAGCTGCCGGGTCATCGGCCGTACCGTCGAGGCCGAGATGCTCAAGCATCTCTGCCAGGCGACCGTCGCCCGCGGATGCCGCCGCCTGCGGGGAGTCTACGTTCCGTCGACCCGCAACCAGCTGGTGAAAGACCTGTTCGCAAGCTTTGGCTTCCAGCTGGTGGGGGACCAGGACGGCACCACCACCTGGGAGTACGACCTGGACCGCCAGGGCCCCATCCAGAACGACGTCATCGCCGACTGGGCGAAGGCGGAGCTCGCGCCGGCGGCGTTCGCGGGAGAGCGGGCAGCGGCATTGGCGGAATGACCCCGCGGGTGGTGGGCGTCTTTCCATTGGAGGCGCGCGCCCAGCGGCGGCGCCTTTTCGACGCCCTCGAGGCGGCCTTCCCGCTGCGTTTCGCGGGCCGCGCCCTGGCGGAGATGGACGGCCTCGACGGCGCGGTATTCGTGGGCGCGTCCCCGCCCGCGAACCCGCCACCCTGCCCCTGGCTCTGCTTCGTGCACGACCGCGTTGCCAGTCCAGCCGGTGCCGGGGTCCAGATTGGAACCGATCCATTGGTGGATGCGCGGCTGCGGGGCGTCACGTTGACCGATGGCTTGGCCGGCGCCGCCAGGCCGCTCCGTCCGGCTGACTCCGAGCGGGTGCTGGCGACGACGCCTTCCGGTCCGGTCTGGCTCGCCTCGGCGGAGCAACCGCGGCATTACCTGGCCTCGGTCGCCCCAGCGGAGCTGGCTGCGGACGAGCCCTTGCGCGCCCGGCTCCGGGCCGGATCATTCCTGGGGCTGCTGCCGCTGATCCACTTCCTCCGTGAAATCTGTGCGGAGCGGCCCTGGTCCCAGCCACCTCCGCGGGCCTGCTTCATCATCGATGACCCCAACCTGCACGCGCTCACCTACGGATATGTCGACTTCCGCCGGCTGGTGGCCCACGCCGCCCGCGGCGGGTACCACGTGGCCATCGCGAGTACCCCTCTCGACTACGGCTTCGTCCACCGGCGAGCCGGCGCCCTATTCCGTGAGTGCTCGGGACAGATCTCCCTGGCCATCCACGGCAACAACCACGAGCGCCACGAGCTGGCCCGCGTCCATGACGAGGCAGCTGCCCTGGCGCTAGGTGCCCAGGCGCTCCGCCGGAGCCGGCGGTTGGAGCAGCGAACGGGCCTGCGGGTCTCGCGCGTGATGTGCGCGCCCCACGAGGAATGCAACCAGGTGATGGTGAGAGCGCTGTTTCGCCTCGGTTTCGACGGCCTGGCCAGGGAGCTGATGGCCCCGGTCAGCCAGCCGGCAGCCAGGGCGGGCGGGGTGCTGGCCGATTGGGAGCCGGCCGAGCTGATCGGCGGCCTCCCCGTGCTGCCCCGATATGGTCTGGGGGCTGACGGGGAGGACCTGGTCTTCCGCTCCTACCTGAACCTGCCGATACTCGTCTGCCTCCACCACCAGGACCTGGCCGGCGGCCTGGACGTGCTTGACGCCACGGCAGCCCGGGTCAATCGCCTGGGGCCCCATGCGTGGATGTCGCTCACCGATATCTGCCGGTCGAATGCCGTCTGGTGGCGGATGGGGAATGCGCTGGTGGTCCGCCCCTACGCTCGACGGGTGGTGCTCCCCGTCGATCGCGATGTGGAGCGGATCGTGGTCGAGACGCCCCCGTCCGAGCCATCGGTCGACCTCCGAATCTCGTGCGGCTCGGCCTCCACCTCCGGACCGGCGGGCGGTGCGTTCGACGTCGCCGGCCCCTTCCCCTCGCTGGTCGAGATTGAAATGTCTTCGGTGGACCTGGTCGATGCCGATGCCGTCCCGGCGCCGTCGCCGCGGGTCTGGCCCGTGGTTCGGCGGCTCCTGACCGAATCCCGGGACCGGCTGGCGCCCCTCCCGCGCCCCCGGAGGCTGGCCCGACGCCTGATAGCGTAAATATCGGTATAGCTGATATCCTCGGTAAACAAACTCATGCGGAACCCCGCCGACCGCCTGACCCTCTACGGCGAGCGAAACGCCCCCGCCCAGGAACCCCCCGACCACCAGGAGCACGTGTTCCTGGAGGTGCTGGGGGAAACCGTGGAGACGGCCAACCGGAGCGGCTTGCCCTATTTGCTGGTGGGGGGGATCGCCTCGGGCATCATGGGCCGGCCCCGCTGGACGCACGACCTGGATCTCTTCGTTCGCCCTCAGGATGCTCGGCCGCTGCTGCGGGTCTTTGCCGAGGCCGGCTTCCGCACCGAGGAGACCGACCCGGTCTGGCTATACAAGGCCTTCAAGCACGAGGTCCTGGTAGACCTGATTTTTTATGGGACCGGCGGCATCTACCTCGACGATGACATGCTGGCCCATAGCACCGTCCGGGAGTTCAAGGGCCACCACGTCCGCATCCCGTCACCGGAGGATCTCATCGTGATCAAGGGCCTGGTCCACAAGGAGGAAACCTCGCGCCATTGGTTCGACGCGTTGGCCATGATCAGCCGCTGCGACCTGGACTGGGAGTACCTGCTCCGTCGGGCACGGCGCGGCTCCCGGCGGATGTTGAGCCTGCTCGTCTACGCCCAGTCGAATGATGTGCTGGTGCCCGACGGCGTGATCCGGCGGTTGTACGCAGCGATCTACGAAGGATAAGGAGGGCAGCCTGAAAGAGCCGAATGACTATGCGAGCGAGCACTTGCGCGACCAGCTCATCCATGACCCTCGCTTACACGAGCAGGACCTGACCGTACGGGTGGAAGAGACGCGGGTCACGGTGGGCGGTCGGGTCTCCACCCCGGAACGGCAGCAGGCCGTCACCCTGGCGGCGCAGGAACTGATGCCGGGCAAGGAAATCGCCAATGAGACCGTCGTCGTGGCCCGGCGGGAGCCTGAGCCCGACGGCGACGAGCGGATCGCGTGATCCGGGTCGCCGCGGTCGGCGACCTGCATGCCGGCGTCGACTCCAGGGGCCTGCTGCGACCGGCATTCGAGCGGGTGGCGGAGCGGGCCGATCTGCTCCTCCTGGCTGGTGACCTGACCCGCTGCGGCGGTCCGGACGAAGCCCGGGTCCTGGCGGAGGAACTCAGCGACGTTGAGCTGCCACGTATCGCCGTGCTGGGCAACCATGACTACGAGGCGGGCCGGGAAGACGAGGTGCGCCGCATCCTGGAGCAGGCGGGCATCCAGGTCCTCGAGGGCGAATCCACTGTTCTCGAGGCGGGGGGCGTTCGGGTGGGGATCGCCGGCTCCAAGGGCTTCGGCGGCGGATTCACCGGCGCCTGCGCGACCGATTTCGGCGAGCCGGAGATGAAGGCGTTTGTCCGCCACACCAAGAAGCTGGCCAGCCACCTGGAAGGGGCGTTGCGGGAGCTGGACGGGGTGGACGTCAAGATCGCCTTGATGCACTACGCCCCGGTGGAAGCCACGTTGGGGTCGGAGCCGCTCGAAATCTACCCGTTCCTGGGCAGCTACCTGCTAGCCGAGGCGGTCGACCACGGCGGGGCGAACCTGGCGATCCACGGCCATGCGCACCGGGGGGCGGAGAAGGGCGTGACGCCTGGTGGCGTGCCGGTCCGCAATGTGGCCCAGCCCGTCATCAGGCACGCCTACTACGTCTACTCTTTCAACGGAAAGGCCTCGCTGGCCGCCACTTCCTGAGCGCCCGGAACGGCGCGCTATAGTCGCGGTCGTGCGCGAAGACTGGACGACCGTCTACGAGACGCATAACCGGATCGATGCCGACCAGGTCCGGACAACCCTGGAGGGGGCCGGCTTTCAGGTCATGGAGCGAGGTGACACGGGGATGTTCGTAGAAGCCTCCTCCACCAACTTGGCCGGCTTCATCGCCCTGGCCGTACCACCGGAAGACGCCGACGATGCCCGAGCGCTCCTGAAAGACCAGGTGAAACCGTCGGGCGGAGATACCAAGAGCGAGAGCCCAATCTCAGTGCGTCAGGCTGCGAACGACGTCCTGGCGTTACGCAGCAGCCACTCCGTGGCTGGCTGCAAGTACTGCGGGATCCCAACGCTGGACCTGCGCGAGGACGAGCTGGAGAGCCGGGAGCTGGCCCTGCTCCGGGCGGCCGGCCTGGGAGTGAACAGCGCGTCATTTACTGACTTCGAGCCTGGTGAGCGGATCTGCACCGACTGCGCCGCCCACGAGGTGGAGTGCGATATGTGCGGCCGGCAGATGGACGCCTTCCTGGACGGCGGCATCTACCGGCGGGCGAACGCGGATGAAGCCTACGTCTGCCTGAGCTGCGCCGGCCGACTCGACGACAGCCTCGAGCGAGACCGGGACTGGTAGTGGCCCGCGAAACTCAATTCGTCCATGCCTGAACTAGACGGGCCGTTCCTCGGAACCGCCCGTCTCTGCCTGCACTTCCTTCAGGAAATTACCGTCGCTCCGTCACGACGGTCCTCCGGTGTTGAGTCAGTCAGGCCCCGCTTTTCACCACGAAGTTGCCGGCCACAACGGTTTGTGGAGTTTTGCCCCCGGTGCAGGGCGCCGAGTTCGCGTCGCTGTGGAGCTGGTCGGTAGTTGGGGAGGGAAAGTCATCGATGGTCAGGCTCAGTTCCGTAGTCGTTGCAAAGAGGCCAGTCGGCGTCCCTTCGACGGTGCCGGTCACGACGGCCTCAGCTTGGGCGCCGTTCGCACCCGGCACGGTCACCTGCAGACAATCTACGGCAAATTTGGCCTGTGAGGAGGAACAGTTACCCTTCCCCAGCACCGTAATGTGCCCGGTCGCTGAGGTGTCCGGAGCGCCGGTATCTTTGTGGGCGCTGAGGTTGACGTCGAGGGCCCCGCCCGTTGGGGGGCAAGTATTCGCCGATTGGGCGAGCCGGACCGCTCCCGCGGCGAAGTCATGCGCCGAATCCGCATACGCCGGA
>DASQAY010000381.1:0-9594 GCA_035635515.1 Candidatus Eiseniibacteriota bacterium
CACGACCCGCAAACCTACCAGGCGATCCTGAACCACTACCAGCTGGGAGCGCCGACGACGGACCAGCAGAAGCTGCAGGTCTACCAGGATTACAAGGCGCTAGGTGCGCTCGACCTCCAGGGCGACGGCGATCGATACCGCTTTTCCTACGGCGTCTCGCAGGGTGCGGACAAGGTGTCGATCCGAGTCACCGGCACCATCGACCGGCTGGGTTCGATCTCGATTCAGTCGCGCACCCCCTTTCGGCTGATGTGCCCGATCTGCCTGGCTGCCTCCACCCTGATCGGTACCCCCGTTGGCCAGGTGCCGGTGACCAGCCTCCGTCCGGGCATGGCGGTCTGGACACTGAACGCGGCCGGACAGCGCCAGGCCGGCGTCGTCCTCGAGGTGGGCCGCACGCCCGCCCCAGCCGGCCATGCCGTGGTTCACCTGCTGCTCGCCGACGGCCGCCAGGTCTGGGTCTCGCCGGGCCACCCCACGGCCGACGGCCGGAGGGTCGGCGACCTTGAGCTGGGGCAGCTGTTCGACGGCAGTCGTGTGGTCGCCGCCGACCGAGTCCCGTATTCGGGGTCGACCTATGACTTGCTGCCGTCCGGTCCCACCGGCGCCTACTGGGCGGACGGCGTCCTGCTGGTCAGCACGTTGAAGGCGTGATCACCGGCAGGCAAACGTCCGTCCCAGTGGCGGAGAGGGGGTTCGGTTAGGCCTTGGCGGCGTTGCGCTCTGCCAGCTTGGCTAGCCACACCATCACGATGACCGCGATGATGGTGACGATGATGGCGTAGATGAAGAGCGAAACGATCTGGGCGCTGGTGCCGAAGATCTGCTTGAACAGGGCCGTGATGGCGCTGTTCCAGGCAAGCGCAGCCACCACTCCGAATGCCGCCGACGCCAACGCGATCATTACCTGCAGGTACGCGGATCGGTTTTGCATGCTGGTCGTCCTTTTTACGAAAACGATCTGGTTTCATTCCAATCTAAATGCAAACACCCGCCCGCAGTCAACAAAACGTGCAAAACGTTTTGAGAGCACGGCCAGCCAAGGCCTAATAAGCGGCCCGTAGGCGCGCAGGACGGCTCTCCTAAGCGGCCCTGGGAGGGGCCGCCGCGTCCGGTTGCACCGGGTCTCCGGCCGGTTCCACCACGGCGCGGTAGCCGAGCAGTCGTCCGATGGGCGCCAGTGCCAGCAGCAGGAACTGGGCCGGCGTGGGCGGCCGAACCGGGTGGCTCTCGTTGAAATAGGCAGCCTGAAGGACTGCCCGCTGGAAGAGGTTTCGGACACCCGTCAGGCTGGTCTTGCCCTGCTGGGCCAGGGCGAAGTAGGACCGGAAGAACTCCTCAGTCCGCAGGGCCGGCGAAAACTCGATGATCATGTGGGCCACCGCCGGCCCATCGTTCCAGTAGTAGTGGGGGGTGCGCGCCGGGACGGTCAGGGAGTCACCCGGCTTGAGGGTGAAGCGCCGGCCGCCCACGCAGAAGCCTGGCGTCCCGTCCCGCACCTCGAAGCGCGACTGCTGAATGCGGTGGATGTGCTCGGCGCCGACGATGCCCCCCGGGTCCATACGGGTTTCGAACTGGACCGTCTCGCCGTGGGTGTCGGCGGCGTGCTTGAGGAACCGGATGCGCTCCCGGTTGACCGGGTTGGCGATCCAGGGACCCTCCACGCTGGCGAGAACGGGAGCCTCCGCGAGATCTTGCGGCTCATCACCGGTCTCCCTCCCCGTTGCGGGGAGGAGAGGGGAGGAGGTCTCGGTTCACCAGCGGATCAGGACTCGGGCCACGGCCCAGTAGGCGCGCAGGATCAGGCTGCCGAACGAGACCAGCGGACTCTTGATTTCTTCGAAGTCGATCGAGCCGACCCACCAGCGGGTCAGCGCCCGGTCGCTGAGGCGGCGCAGGCCGCGCACGGCGCGCCGCTTCCGGTGTATCGCCGGGAGGCTGCTCACCACATCCCCATACCCGCGCAGCTTGCCGCCCAGCCAGCCCTGGCGCAGCGCCAGCAGGCACACGCCAATCTCCATGGCCAGCAGCGCCGGGGCGACCAGCACCAGGGTAGGCAGCCGGTAATTCTTCAGCAGCGTCAGCAGCCGGTTGCGCTCCAGCAGGTAGTTCTTCTGCCCGGCGCGGCCGAACTGGTACTTGTGGAAGACCAGCGAGGAGGCGGCCAGCTGCAGGCTGCCTCCCATCAGGCGCAGCCGCCAGCTGAGATCCACGTCCTCGTGGTACATGAAGTAGTCGTCGTCAAAGCCGCCGGCGTCCAGGTAGAGCTGGCGGCGAATGGCGAAGGCCGCCCCGCTCAGGACCGGGATTTCGCCGGAGCGGGCTTCGGCCCGCGGGCGCCGGTAGTCGTTGCACCAGCCCACGCCCAGGAAGTTGAGCGCCGTGGCCGAGGTATTGATCAGCTCCGGCTCGGCGTAGAGGAGGATCAGCGACTGGACGGCGCTCAGCGCGGAGTCGGCCTCCAGCGGCGCCACCAGGTTCTGCAGCCACTGGCGGTCGAATCGGGCATCGTTGTTGACGAAAGCCACCACCTCCGAGGTGGCCGCCTGGGCGGCGAGGTTGCAGGCGGGCGCGAAGCCCAGGTTGCGCGGCTGGACCAGCAGCCGGACGCCTGGGAACCGCTCGCGAATCAGCTCCAGGGAGCCGTCCGAGGACGCATTGTCGACGACCAGGATCTCGTCGGCCGGCCGGCTCTGGGCGAGCAGCGATCCGAGGCATTCTTCGAGGTGGGCGCGCCCGTTGTAGGTGACGGTGACCACGGTGACGCGGAGCCGGTCAGCCGTCAGGGTTCGGCGCGGGGTGTCTTGGACGCCTCCGGAACCTCGGCCAGCGCCAGATCCCGCACCAGGCGCTCGACCTGCCGGCGCAGCCGCTGCACCGTCACGTAGTTCTGATAGGTCACGGCGCCCAGGACCAGCATGCCCACCACCACGACCAGGTCCAGCAGGCGAGCCACCCGGAAGGTGCGGGCCAGCGGCTGGAAGAGCCCCGGCGCCAGGCTGACCACCACCAGTCCGGCCCAGATGATCTCCCAGAAGATGAAGCCGCCGATGCCGAACTGCCGCCGCCGGAAGCCGACGTAGCTCAGATACGCCATGGCCAGGGCGAATGCGAATGCGAGAAGCTGGACTGCCGGCGGCATCAGGCGCCCAGCCGCCAGCCCACGAGCTTGCGAAAGATCCGGACGCCGTCGCCGATCCCCGTGCCCTTGTAGCGGTCGAGGTAGATGGTGCGGATGGGAATGGTGTCCCACTGGATCCCGTGGCGCTTCGCCCGGACCAGCATCTCGCTGGCGAAGGCGTAGTCGGTCGATTCCCAGCAGATGGACGGCCATGCCCAGGCCCAGAAAGCGCGGTAGGCGCACTGGGTATCCGGGTTGGCGATCCCGAACAGCGCCCTGGTGACCTGCGAGAGGAAGCGGTTCCCGAAGATGAACAGCCAGGGCATCGGCCGGTGGAACGCGCGGACACCGGTGACGGCATCCGCCCCGCGCACCAAGATGTCGATGAGGCGGGGGAGATCCTCGGGCGGATGCTGGCCATCGGCATCCATGTGGACCACGATGTCGGCGCCCAGCTTCAGCGCGGCTTCGGTGCCGGTGCGGAGTGCGGCGCCGGCGCCCAGGTTGACGCGATGGCGCACGACGATGGCGCCTGCCTCGCGGGCCACCGCGCTCGTGGCGTCGGTTGACCCGTCATCCACCACGATCACGCGGCGCTCGCCGACCTCGGGAAGCAACCAGGGGATCGCGGTCAGGACACCACGCAAGCGCGGGGCTTCATGGTAGGCGGGGATCACGATTGCGACCAGGTATGGCATCGGTGGGCGCCAGCTCCCGGGCCATTATAGGTTAGCCTTCCGGATCCCCTCGATCGATGCCGATCAGCACAAGCAGGTCCAGGCCAAGCATCAAGAACAACGCGACGAGGACCAGGTCAACCGGTAGCGGGACCCACGGCGGGGCGAGCGAGGCGACTCGGTCGGCATACAGCGGCGCCTTGACTACAGCCGGCCGCCAGGCGCCGTACAGCGTTTGCAGCGCGAGCGTGGTGTCTGGCTGCTCCAGCAACGACGGCCGGCCGGTGGTGTCGGTGGGGAAGGCCCCGAGGGTCAGCGGGCCGCCCAGGTCATCCACCCGCTGAATCGTCACCGTCACGGTACCGGTGGCCTGCCGGCCCTCGACTCGCACGGTGGCAAATTCCAGCGGCTTGCTGGGCTGGAGCTGCTGGACCACCTGGACCAGGGCAAGGCCGCTCTGGTCGGTGACCAGGACCCGGATTCGGGCGGGCAGGCTGCCCGGCAGCTGATAGGGAATGGCGATGCCGGATAACTGCTCCTGATCTGGTGGGACATCGATCAACCGCTCCTGGCGGAGAGGGACGTCCTGGGTCACGGTTTGCTGCGCAGCCAGCGGGAACGGTTGCAGGTGCCGGTAATCGATCTCGTCCCGACCACGCGCGGCGGTGACCGGGCGGGCCAGGGCCCAGACCACGATCCCCAGCAGGGCTAGCGCTTCCACCGCGACCATGACCCGGCAGCGCGTCATCCGAACAGCGTCTCCAGGAGGACCATCAGGCTGAAGACGTTCAGCGCCAGCGCGGCGAGCGTGACGGCGACTGCGCCGGCCCGTTCACATCCGCGCGGCAGGAGAGCCACGAGTCCACCGACGATGACCACCGCCACCGCCGGGAGCAGCTCCAGGAAGGATCGCCCCTGCAAGATGAGAGCGCCCGATTTTCGAAACAGGAGCGCCTCGAGGCCAATCAGGAGGGCGCCGACCACCAGCACACTGAGCAAGGCCGACACCATGACGGTCACCCCTGGCCGGCGAATCAGGGCGGCGCGGAT
The DNA here is from genome assembly GCA_035635515.1 of Candidatus Eiseniibacteriota bacterium. Lineage (GTDB taxonomy): Bacteria > Chloroflexota > Dormibacteria > CF-121 > CF-121 > CF-121. The sequence goes on from DASQAY010000381.1 coordinate 4,849, forward strand.
CACGCCGGCGAGGGCCAGCAGATAGACGACCAAGATCACCGTAAAGGTCGGTGGCGGCAGCGCGGCCGAGACCCACACGAAGTGGCCCCATGCGCTGACGACGAGGAGCCAGTACAGGTGGGTGAACCGGTCACTGATCAACTCGTGGACATAAGCGCGCAGTCCAAGCGCGCGTGTTATCGGCTGGGACACCTGGGGGACGGCCTGGCCCTGAAGGATCAGGTTGGCGAGGATGCCCAGCGCTACCACTCCGCCCAGGAGCGCCACGAAGACCCCGGCTCGAAGGAGGAGGGACCGCCACCCGTTCTCGCGCCGAGTCAGCCAGAGCGGGATGAGGACGAGAGGAGCCAGGAAGGCCCCCTGGGGCTTGGCCAGGTAAGCCAGGCCAACCAGCGCCGCCATCCAGACCGTGTCCCCCAAGCCCATGCCGCGCCGCAGCGCTCGAAAGAAGCGCCAGAAGAAAGCCGCGCCGGCCGCGATCAGCAAGGCATCGTTGTTCACGATGGCGAACTGCTGGGAGGCCATCGGCTGCAGCGTGACCATGGCCGCCGTGGCGGCGGCCAGCACGCGGCGGCGGTCAAAGGCCCAGAAGCCGGCCAGGTAGGCGAACCCCGCGGCCGCCACCCCCAGCAGAACGCTCAGTAACCGAACCGCCTGCAGGCGCGTCTCCACCGGCGCGTCTTTGACCAGGTCGTAGAACGGGACGCCGGCCGCGTAATAGAGGGGCGAGTACCCAGCGCTGGAGCTGGTCGGAATCTCGGGGCGTTGCGCCGCCGGCGTGTCGGGCTGGTCGCAGCGGGCAGGGTCGGGCCCAAAGGGTGGCTCCGCGAAGAAAGGCCCGTTCAGCCGAAACCCCAGGTTGTGTTCGGAGCACTGGATGTCGGCCGGCACATCGCGCCCGTCGTCGCGGGGGGCGGCGAAGTGAGGCACCCGGCCTTCGACCGCCAGCATCTGGACGTAGGCGAAGTGAGAAGGCTCATCCGGTCCGTACCAGGGCGGCAGCGCCAGGGTCCAGACCAGGCCCTTGACCAACGCCAGCGCCAGGATCGTGGCAAGAAGCGCCCCTCCCCTGTCCCTCCCCAAAGGGGAGGGGACCTTAGGAGTGGGGACTTTAAGAGCGATGCGGGACGGCCACGATGACAAATTGATAGGCGAACAGTGAGGGCCGCAAGCGGGCGACGGCGTGGGCCAGACGAGAAATCGCGACCGGTGGGTTGAGCGGCACCGGGGCGCTCAGGTCAAAGGTGCGAATGTCAAACCGTCCCTCGGCCAGCGTGGACTGGATGGTGGTGCGTGTGAAAAAGCGCAGGTGCGTCCGGTCCAGGATGCCGCGCTCCGTGTAGTTCCAACGCCCGGCCAGCAGACCCAGCCGCATGGCCCAGTTGGCCACATTGGGGATGGAGATCACCGCGTAGCCGTCGGGCGCCAGCAGGGGTCGCAGCCGTCGCAGGGCGGCCGCCGGGTCGCGCAGGTGCTCGAGCACGTCGGCGAGCAGGAGGACGTCGTACCCGGCGCCCACCGGAGCCAGGTCCATGCTCTCCACGTCGCCGATGACCACTCGCTCGCACCAGCGCTGCGCCGCCGCCCCGGCCGAGGCGTCGATCTCGACGCCCGTGACCCGGCAGCCGTTCCGCTGGAGCGCTTCGGACAGATAGCCGGTGGAACAGCCGATCTCCAGCACCCGCTTGTTCGGCCCGCAGTAGCCAACGACCAGGCTGTGGGTCTTGTACGGATCCTCGCGCAGCGCCACGTAGGGGGCTGGTGCCGGCGCGGCCGAGGCAGGATTGGGAACCGTCATTCCCGCCGATGGTACCCGACCGCGCCCTGGCCCGGCGGCCACGGTCTGTACACTGGTGGCTCCTTGACCAAGAGGGGTCTTGCTGGCGGTGTCATGGTGGTGCTGGTTGCGAGTCTGCTTGCCGCCTGTGGCGCGGACCAGTCTCAGTCGAACGACTTTCCGACCGCCATCCCCCTTCCCACGGCGACCCCCACCCCATCGCCGAGCACCCTCCCCATCGCCGGGCCGGAGGCGACCCCGATCCCGGATGGGAGCCGCATCATCATCGACAGCCCCGACGCCGCGGCCGCCATCCAGAGCCCGGTCGAAGTTACCGGGACGGCCAGCGTGGATGGGGGCAACGTAGTGGCCGTGGTCCTCGACGCCGCCGACAACGAGCTGGGGCGCGCCACCGCGACGGCCACGGCAGCCGCGCCGGCCTTCGGCCACTTCGACATGAACGTCACGTTTTCCGGCGCCACCCCGGGCACGAAAGGCAAGATCAAGGTCTTCGGAGTGAATCCGCGTAACGGCTCGCCCACCTGGTACTACTTCATCGCCGTTCGGTTCCCCTAGCTATCAGATTCTCCCTGCCCCTTGCGGGCTAGGGGACGGGTCTCGAAGCCATCAGATTCTCCTCCCCCCTTGCGGGGGAGGTAGGGCGGGGGGTCTAGAACACGCCGGCCTGTGTTGATCCAACGCAAAGCCAGTCGTACGTATAGAGAGTGCGACGCCAGCACCCTGCTGGCAGAGATATCAGAGACATCAAGACTAAGTAGCTTCCGATGGGCAGGGTCGTTGCCTTCACGAGTCTCACGCTCGACGGGGTTATGCAAGCGCCGGGCCGGCTGGACGAAGATCGCCGCGACGGCTTCGAGCACGGCGGTTGGGCGCTTCCGTACGCCGATGCGGTGCAAGGCCGTGCGGTCGGAGAGAGTATGGCCACGGCCCCCGCCTTGCTCTTTTGGGCGACCGACGTACGAGGACTTCTGCGCCGTCCGACCCAACCGAACCGACAACCCCTTCACCGAGGTGCTCAACAACACGCAGAAGTACGTGGCCTCCACGACGCTGCGGGAGCCGCTCCCGTGGCGCAACTCCACCCTGCTCAAAGGCGACGCCACGGAGGCCGTGGCCAGGCTCAAGGCCCAGCTCGACAAGGATCTCGTGGTGCTGGGCAGCGGCGTGCTGCTTCAGTCGCTGATGCGGCGCAACCTCCTCGACGCGTATGTGCTCCAGATCCACCCGTTGATCCTGGGATCGGGGCGCCGTCTCTTCGTCGATGGGGGGACCTTCGCCAGTCTCCGGCTCGTCGACACGAAAACGACCAGCACCGGCGTGGTGATCGCCACGTATCAGCCAACCGGCCGACCCGGAGCGGTGGAAGCCGATCGGTCCTCTAGGGCCGCTGTTTAGCGAACGACGCGGTACCTGACGTGCGTCACCCCGGGTGAGGCGATCACCTTGACCGGTTCAAGGGTGGGATTGCCGACGTGCTCGAGCAGCCGCTCCCCGGCCCCGAGGATCACCGGCACGATGTGCAAGTAGAGCTCGTCCAGCATCCCGGCGGCGAGGTATTGCTGCACCGTGTGGGCGCCGCCGGCGATTGAGATGTCCTTCCCGCCCGCGGCCGACCGGGCTTGCGCGAGCGCCGACTCGTATCCGTCGGTGACGAAGGTGAAGGTGGTGCCTCCCCGCATCGAAAGGGGTTCGCGTGGGTGGTGCGTCAGGACGAAGACCGGCACATGGTAGGGGGGCTCGTCGCCCCACCAACCCTTCCACGTCTCGGCCCACGGGCCGTCGCCACCGCCAAACATCTTGCGGCCCATGACGTAGGCGCCGACGTTCTGGACGACCTCGTCGAGCACTTCCGAGTCGGCGCCGCGCGCGCCGCCGCCCTGCCCGTGTTGCTCGCGCCAGCTAGCGGTGTCGAACACCCACTGGTGCAGGCGCATCCCGCCTTTGCCGATCGGGTTCTCGAGGCTCTGGTTGGGCCCCGCGACGAAGCCGTCGAGCGAGATCGAGATTTGGCAGGTGACTGAACCCATGGTCCTATGATGCCCCCCAGACGCAAGAGCCATCGCTCTAGAGCCGGAACTGTCGGCTAAGCCCTAGGCTGCTTTCAGCCGGGCTGACCGGGTGGGCCAGTCGCGCACCCAGCTCTCCAGCTCCGGCACGGGAAGCGGCCGGCTCAGGAAATAGCCCTGGGCGGAGGCGCACCCCATGTCGCCCAGCCGTTTCCAGGTGGCTTCGTCCTCGACCCCCTCGGCGACGAGATCCAGCCCGAGGCTGCGCGCGAGTTCGATCGTCGCCCGGACAATCGCCGCACTGCCGGCATCCGCCAGGAGCTGGCCGACGAACGAGCGATCGATCTTGATCTGCTCGACGGGAAGCCGCTGGAGATAGGCGAGGGATGAATACCCGGTCCCGAAGTCGTCGATGGAAAAGCCAAAGCCCTGCTGCCGGAGCTCGTTCATCGTTTCGAGCACCCGACCGGGTTCGGCCATGACCGCACTCTCGGTGATCTCCAGCTTCAGCGTAAGGGGATCCGCGTCGGCGGCCGCCACAATCGTCTTCATACTTTCTGGAAACCTCGGGTCCAGCAGGTTGCGCATCGACACATTGACGGCCACCGGGAGCAAGGAACCCGCCCGCTGCCAGGCCCGGCTCTGGCGGGCGGCCATTTCGACGACGTAGGCCGTCAAGGATTTGATCAGCCCCATCCGCTCCGCAACCGGGATGAACTCTGCCGGGGGGATCCAGCCGCGCTCGGGGTGTTTCCAGCGAGCCAGCGCCTCGACGCCGGTGAGCTGGTAGGTCGCCAGCGCGACCTGTGGCTGGTAATAGAGCATGATCTCGCGTTGCTCGATGGCACGGCGAAGATCGGCGCGCAGCACCAGCCGGCCGGCGTCGTAGGGGTCGTCCTCCGGGCGGTAGATCGCATAACTGTTCCCGGAGCGCTTGGCCGC